>NZ_JAYGGZ010000065.1:0-36955 GCF_034931465.1 Anabaena sp. UHCC 0399
AAAAAAATCTTGCAGTCTTTTTATTACTCTTCAGAATCCTTATCAGATAAGCATTCCAGGCTACAATTTTTCTGCTATTTCCTCTAATCTACCTACGTGAGCCAATCATCTCGATGATTTTTTGGTTTTTTTGAGTGCAGCATCACGCACTGCTTGATTTAGCAAGTATCCAAAGCCAGCAGATTCTAGACGAGAAATGAAGTCATGGCTAGTTTGGGAGAGTGCCTTGGCAGTGGCTTCGAGATTCCAGTTGTGTTTGGCTAGCTGACTTAGTAGGTAAGCCCGACGAGTTTGTGATTCTGATAGGCGATAAGTTTTGAGATATTCTAGTTCTCCTGATTCCCGGATGATTACTTCGCCAATGTAGTTTTTGTGTTTGGGTTGTAAGTCTGTGATGAATTTTTGCAGTAGAAAAGAACCAGCCGTATAAACTATCTGAGAATTTAACTGGCGTTGTAATAATCCCTCTGCCATAAAGCCTTGGAACGATGCCCAGTCATCTCGCATTTTAGCGATCGCTCCTTTCAAATCTGCCAAACTATTAATCTTAGACTCATCTTCTATAGTTGTGTCCATTGGCCAGGTTGTGTCGTAAAGTAAGCTGTACTGGTAGATCAACTCACCGTAGAAATCCTCTAGAAGGCTGGTATGTAAGGCACGATAGTCTTCTGGAGTGGGGACTACAAAAGCTGATGCTAATGATTCGGTAACGAAGACTAACACCCCAACTTGTCTTTCGTGAATTTCAAACACACGTAAAGCATCTTCCAAGCCAGCAATGTAACGTCCACTCACCGAAGTTTCGTAGCGCGAACCCAACCCATGAGAGAGTGCATATTTAGAATATTCACTCCAAGCAATTGTCGGTCCAGAGAAAAACAGCGATAAAAAACCTTCCATTGCTAGGTGTAAAGGCAGAAATCTGAGTTGGTTAGCTGATTCTCGCTTGGCCATACGGTGCATTAACCGCACGCTTGTACAACCACATTCTTGACGTTGACCATCAGGCTTGACTATCTGTCCACCACAAGCTGCTACAGGACTACCATCATCAGTCCAGGACATGACTAAGCCGTGGGGGACATAAGAAAAATATTTCATCCCTGGTTCTGTAATTTTTCCTTCCAGTCCAACGACTGTCATATCCTCTTGATAGGGACGACGTATTAAGCGCAAATCATTACGTATGTTCCGCCGGATTAGTGGCACAATACGGATTGCGCCTCTGACTTGTGAAGGTGCAATTTCTAATCCTTTGAGAGATATATCTGTTAATAATCTTTTCTTCTGTGCCATGTTTAAGCCTTGATGGAATTGTTCAACATTTGTTGCACTCTTGCGGCTAAATAAGCTTCTAGTTCTGATAAAGGTGCAGAACCATCAGCAAACCGGGCAAAGCCGAGCATTGTCGGTAAATCTTCTGCATCTCTGAGTCCGA
Organism: Anabaena sp. UHCC 0399; assembly: GCF_034931465.1. NCBI lineage: Bacteria > Bacillati > Cyanobacteriota > Cyanophyceae > Nostocales > Nostocaceae > Anabaena > Anabaena sp. UHCC 0399. The sequence continues at coordinate 1,439 of NZ_JAYGGZ010000065.1, forward strand.
CAGTGGGAATGCTGGGGCTGAGGTTATGTAAGGAAAAGTCTTCAGTATTAAATACAGGGTTGCAGTGAATGATGGAGGTTTGTTGTTGGGGATCTAATTTGGTGCGATAAATTCGTAACACTTCTGCCGCACCGTTGGGTGGATCGTTTTCGCAACCGTCAGATACAATCACTACTAAGTCTGCGCCGGATGCTAAGGCTGCTAGTAGTGGTGTGGCTAAGTCAGTCTGTCCAAAAGGACGGGCTTGGAGTGGATCTGTGGTGGGTACTGTCCAAAAGGGTTGATATTCTCGTGATGCTGCTTTTAATAGGTAGTGTGCAGCAACGGCTACACCCAAAGGACGGCGATGCTTTTCACTAGAGCCAGAACTGGAATAGCTACAATCTAAGACGGCTGCAACTTTCCCAAGTTGCATAGGTGCTTTTTTTAACACTAATTGTGCCGATCGCACCAAAGCTTGGGTAAAAACTTCTTGTTGCTGTTGTCGTGTTTCTAGAGGTAAGGAAAGGATATATAACGCCAGCTTGGTGAGGGGAAGACGACCCAAATCTACATCTATATATATGTTGGTTTTTTCAATACGTTCTGCCGCACCTTGGAAACGTAACTTTTCACCCAAAGTCATTTGCTGTTGAATTCGGGATAAGAAAACGTCGCGGGGAATTTTATGTTTTGTGGCCAAGCCTTCGGCGACTGTAAAAGGCAGTTGATACACTGCTTCGGCACTGTAATGTGCTTGGCGAAAGTTTTCAAATAACTCGGTGGTATAAACTTTTTTCTGCCAGTTGCGAAACAGGAAATTACTTAATTCACCTTGTAATTTCAAGTGTGCATGGGTGGCGATCGCTCGTACTTTAGCACGATATTTCACAGCATCAAAATTCAGATCACGCCGCATATTTAAATAATCCCGTGCGATCGCTCTACTACGACGATTGTTAATTTTTCTTTGACGTAGTTGTTGCAATACCCCCCAAGCTCTTTGGGGCGGTAAGGTGTTGAGTGCATGGGCGATGAGTGCGCCTTCTTCTTCTCGATGCTCTGGATGCGTATCCTTTCCTGTGGCTAGTAGTTTCAGGATGATTTGGGCTTGATTGAAATGGTTGATACCTGCTGCTAAGGAACGGACATACAGTAGGCGGTAATTACCTAGAATATAATCGTGTAAAAAATCAATTGATAGTCTTTGTCCGTAAGCATCATCATAAAATTCACGCTGTCCTGTGCAAGCAAGACAAGCATTGATAAACATTACCAAATCTTCCTGTGCTACCTGATCAGCACGGTTGGTATTATGAGTATTCATAAGAGTAATAGTGTTAAAACATGAGGATGCTGTTTGGGGAGAAAACGGCATAACTAGGCTGGACAACTTAACAGGTTGGAACGGAAGTTATACCAAAGTCCCGCAAACAGCAAGACTGAAAATTATGTCAATATTTTTGAAGGGGGTGCTGTTCGGGGAAAGGCGGCACAACTGGCTAGGACAGTTTTCAAGACTGGGTTCGGAAGTTGTACCATAGTCCCGCGAACAGCAAGACTTATACAAGAGGGTGACTAAGGCTTGTAAGTTTTTTAACGCAGAGTAACGCTAAGTGAACGCAGAGGGGCGCAGAGTGTTTCCTAAGTTAATTCACTAAGGCTGTAGATGGTTGTTGCTGGTTTTTGAAGAGGTGTTGGAGGAGTAATTCAGTGGATTGGTTCAAGGTTGTCACAAAAATTCCTGTTTCGCTGTCTATATCGGATGTTAGCCAAGTGCCTTTAAGAATAACTTCGGCTAAGGAAGCGTCACAAGGGCAAATTTCTAAGGTATGTTCTTGAGATAGCTGTTCTAAGTCAGGTATGAGAGGTGATTCAGTTGCAATCAGAAATGCCGCAGTGCTGGGTTCGATATGAAGTTTTGTAGCTGAACGCAGAGCTAAGATGACTCTTGTGCTTACCCAATCTGACAAAGATTCGTTGAGATGTTCTAGGTGAAAGCTATTTTCTGTGTAAGTTAGTTTTAACATAATCGTTTTGAGTAATATTTTTTCGTTTGTTGGTTTATAGATTGAGGTTTTTATTTATATGCTTGAGTTGCCTTGTCTATAAATTCAGGATATGCGGAAGAGTTTCCCCCAAGCTAATCAGGATGTTTATTGTCTCAACTGCTTGTAAAATCTGGCTGTGTGAGCTGGGGGAAGTTGCTAAACTTAGGGGATTCCCCGGACTTTGTTAATTTCGGCGACAATAAAAATGGCAAGAGCGAGTTATGGCCCAGAAGCAAAAAAGCGATCGCGGCATTTATTAGGGTTGTTGTTGGCTTATGCTAATGATGCAATAGACTGCGATGATGCAGCTTTAGATGCTTTGCGTCCTCAGATTCAAACTCGTTGGCAAAGTGAACATCGGTTAGTTGTCAGAACGAAAGTTAGATTTCTCCAGTTCCTAACAAATTTGAGTTCTGGTGATATTGAATTAAACGCCGAACAAATTAAGGAATCCCTGAAGCGGTTTGCTGATTTTTTGGAGATTTTAGAAGATAACCGTCCATCTCGTAGCGGTTCGGAAATTTGGCACTTTACTCTCAATTTGTGGCATAAACGCCAAGATATAGCAGCCAACTTGCAACAATTTGATCGGGAATGGGAATGTCGTCGTCTAGAAAAGTCTCAGCAAGTCGCAGCCAGAACAGAGATATCTATTGAAAACACTTCTTCTGTATTACTCCTGGATTGGCAACAAATTTGTCGTGGTGATTTAGAAGTCAACAATATTAAACGACTCACAACCAATCCTCTAACTATCGCCGATGGGTTGAGTTTTGAATTAGAGCAAGTTTATGTGTCTTTGGGATTGGTGGAACAAAAACAGCGATCGCGTTATCGTGGTGATGTAACTCCTCAAGAAGGTTCTCGTTTATACGAACCAGAAGATACTGAAGTTACTCAAACTTTTGATCATGAGGAATTTTTGCAACAGGTAATCAAACCAAAACAAAGTAAACGGATTGCTATTATTGGTGAACCAGGAGCAGGAAAAACTACTTTACTTCAAAAAATCGCTACTTGGGTGTTAGAAAATACTACAGACTTGCCGATTTGGATTTCTTTAGCGGACTTACAGGGTAAGAGTTTAGAACAGTATTTAATTCAAAATTGGCTACCTTCAGCTACTCGCAAGCTACGTGTTTCCGCAGAGATAGAGGAGGAATTTTGCCAACAGTTTAATCAAGGAAGGGTATGGTTATTACTAGATGCTGTAGATGAAATGGCGATCGCATCTACTCTGGCTTTAGCAAGAATTGCCAGTTATCTTAAAGGTTGGGTAGCAGATGCTACGGTGATTTTGACTTGTCGGCGCAATGTTTGGGATGCGGGGAAGAATGTTTTAGAAAATTTCGATACCTATTGCAACTTGCATTTTACCTACGGTGATAGTCAAACACCAGATCGAGTAGGACAATTTATTCAACGATGGTTTCGTGCAGATTCAACTATAGGTGAAAAACTACGCTTTGAGTTAGATCAACCCGAACGGCGACGAATTAGAGATGCTGTGAAAAATCCTTTACGGTTGGCTTTATTATGCCGCATTTGGGGATTGGGACAAGGAAGCTTGCCTACTACTAAAGCCATGCTATATGAGCAATTTGTTGAGGCAATTTATGAGTGGAAGCAAGACCGTTTTCCTACAAATTTAGCTGAGAGACAGCAATTAAATAAAGCATTAGGAGAATTAGCATTATTAGCTATTACTCAAGAGAAAACTAAATTTCGCCTGAAACATAGCTTTTTATGTCAAGTGTTGGGTAATCCTGATGATGGTTTATTCCAATTAGCTTTGCAATTAGGTTGGCTAAATCAAGTTGGGATTTCAGAAAATGTAAGCGAAAGAGTTTATGCTTTTTACCATCCAACTTTTCAAGAATATTTTGCTGCTCAAGCTACTACAAATTGGCAGTTCTTCTTAAATTCTCAAATGGAGAGTAGTGAAAATTGTTCACTACATATAGAAAATAATTACCATATTTTTGAACCACAATGGCGGGAAGTAATTTTACTATGGCTTGGTAGAAACGATATACTGCAAGCAGATAAAACAGCATTTATCCAAGCTTTAATTAATTTTGATGATAAATGTGGCGGATTTTATGGTTATCAAGCCTACTTTTTAGCGGCACAATGTCTAGCAGAGTTTGGCGATTATCAAAATGCTGATGACATTATTCACCAATTAATTAGGTGGCGTTTTGGCTATTTTCATTTGCAAAAACAAAAGTGGTGGAGATATCCGCCGCCTATTGTGGAAGGTGCGCGGGTAGCGTTACTCAAAACTGATCGTGTAAAAGCGATCGCCGCCCTGGAAAAATTTATTCAATCATGCCAAAATGAGTTTGATAGTTGGAATGCTGCTTACAGTCTGGGTAGAACTTTTGACCCTGGAAATCAAATTGCGATCGCTACACTAGAAAACTTAGTCAAAACAGTCCGTCATGACTCTATCCGTTGGCAAGCAGCCTATAGTTTGGGTAGAGTTGACCCCAGTAACTCTATCGCGATCGCGGCGTTAGTACAAGTGATACAATGTACTAAGAATGAAGCCACACGCCGCAAAGCGGCTTATTCATTGGGAAAACTAGATGCTGGAAATGCGATCGCTATTTCGACATTAGAAACAATAGCTACATCAGCTATAGATACATCACAACAACGACAAGCTGTAGAAAATTTAATTGTCTTGCGTTGCGGAGAAATTAAAACTAAACAAGAAAATAAAAAGCTACTACAATATAACCCTATATTTTCTTCTAATGCTGGAAAAATTCCGGCATTAGTTAGAGGTATATCATCCTCTGATGATGAAAATATTAAAAGACGCAGGGCTTACAAGTTAGCGGAATTTGATCCAGGTAATGAAATAGCATTGACAACTTTATTAGCCCTGCTCAAGGCAACTAAAAACAAATCTTTACGCAAACGAGCAGCAGATAATATCAAAGAAACTATTCTGCATGAACAGTTACCAAAAGTTATTGTGTCTTTAAAGGAATATTTTACTGATGCGGTACAAGAACAAAATTTACAACTATATTGTGATGCCTACAAACTGATGTGGTACTGTGCAGAAAATATGAGTTATCAAGAGTTTAATCAAGCTTGGTGTACGAGTTTTTAGGTCGGGGAGTATCTCAACTAGCCTGTGTCTACGACACGCTCCGGGTACCCTTCGGGGTGAATCCTACGGATACGCAACGCTACCGCAGAGAACGGAGAGAAAACCTAACGTCTCACGATGTAAGCCTTATCTCCTCTCACAGCAAGGCGTCTCGTTGTGTAAGTCCTCATAGATTTTAAATCTTTAAATAAGATTGTGGTTCATGAAGGGATCACTCAGCAAATTTTGCTATGCTGGACTCTGTAATCTCGTTTTTGTCCCGCTTATCACAACGCAATACCATTTAGATTCAACAAGCTAAAATTGCGACACAGTAAATTCCCACTTAGTATAGTTTTGTTTTGCCACCGAAAGTTAATAATCTACTTGAGGTTATTAAACGATCGCGCTCAAAAGTTGATATTTTTTTATGTAGAGGGTCAACAAGCTGTGTAAGCAATTGTCTAGCTGCGTTGGACTCACTCACGCTCATTTTCATTTTTTCTATGAGTCATCATCTACCCGACACCAAGATACCTGCTCCGTGCATTGTTAACACGGGCATTATTGTGAATAAACTCGACATGAAACGACTATTGGCTGATTTAGGCCGAGTCCACTACATCTACACCCAAGAAGACAAGCTACTGAGCGAGGGTGAAGGGGATGTGATGGAAGTATTTGCTAACCCGCAAAGGTCTACCTTAGTCGCTAACAATGCGCTTTACTTGAATGTTGATAGTTTTGATTATTTAGAACTCAAGCAGTCTCTGCAACAAGAAACCTACTTTGATTTGATGCAAGAAGGCATTTGTTTGCGATTGATTCCCTTATCAACTCCTATGCAAGAACGTAAAGAAAGGCGATGGAATGTCAGTGCTATCGAGGCGATGATGGATGAAGTGCTGGCTGCTAGATGGGATGCAGAAATTGATGATGACTGTTGTGATTCGTTTTAAATAATAATCTAAATACAATATACTCAAAAAGTTCCAAATTGGTAATAGATACACAGTAGCAGATGAAGTAACATCAATTGCTGTTTGTCTATTACCAATTATTGTGAGAATTTATGCTTGAAGAACAAAGAAATGCAGGTTTGGGTTGAGCATCGAACATGGAAAATTGACCATCATCTCAATAAGTAAGTTTACGCTTAAGTTCTCATTAAGTTTGTCCATATAGTGAAATCACCTTATTTTTACCTTGAGTGCCATATTTTCTTTTCAGTCTCTGGCGCGTTGTAGCCAGACTAAAGCTAGAGCCGGTGTATTTTTCACGCCTCACGGTGTTGTAGAAACTCCTCGATTTATGCCTGTGGGAACGCTGGCTAATGTCAAAACTGTTACCCCAGCCCAATTAAAAGAAACTGGGGCGCAGATGGTTCTATCTAATACCTATCATCTCCATCTCCAACCAGGGGAAGCAATTGTTGCTGGTGGAGGCGGTTTGCATAAGTTCATGGGCTGGGATGGGCCTATGCTGACTGATTCTGGTGGGTTTCAGGTGTTCAGCTTAAGTGAAATGCGGAAAATTACGGAAGAGGGCGTAACTTTCCGCTCTCCCCATGATGGGCGAATTATTAAGTTAACGCCAGAACGCTCGATAGAAATTCAGAATATTCTGGGGGCTGATGTCATCATGGCCTTTGATGAATGTCCACCCTACCCAGCTACTCGCCAAGAGGTAGAAGCTGCAACTGAGCGCACTTACCGTTGGCTAGAACGCTGTACTGTAGCTCATCAGCGTAGTGATCAGGCATTATTTGGTATTGTGCAAGGAGGCGTATATCTAGATTTACGTGCCAAAGCTGCTAATGCTTTAACTCAGCTAGATTTACCTGGGTACGCGATTGGCGGTGTGAGTGTGGGAGAACCACCAGAAATGATGGCGCAAATTGTCCAAGCTACAGCACCCTTGTTACCACCCGAAAAGCCACGTTATTTAATGGGTGTAGGTACGTATCGAGAAATGGTAATTGCGATCGCCTCTGGTATAGACTTATTTGATTGCGTGATTCCTACCCGTTGGGCTAGACATGGCACAGCAATGGTTAAAGGTGAACGTTGGAATTTAAAAAATGCGAAATTCCGTGAAGATTTTACGCCGCTAGATGAAACTTGCCCTTGTTATGCGTGTCAAAATTTTAGCCGGGCTTATATTTCCCATTTAGTGCGATCGCAAGAGATTTTAGCCTATACCTTATTGAGTATTCATAATATTACCGAACTGATTCGTTTTACCCAAAAAATTCGAGAAGCTATATTAAGCGATCGCTTCATGGCAGAATTTGGTCACTGGCTCAATTCATCAGAAAATGGAGAATTGGGAATAGGAAATGAGGAATAGGAATTTTAGATGTCACATGGAAATCCAATCCAAAATGGAATTGCCCAATTCCCAATGCCCAAACCGTGTTAAGATACATCTCAATTATGAAAGCTGTGTTGGATTAGGTGGATTTAAACAAACATGGAAGCAGCACTGTTGTTAGCAAAATTGCCTGAAGCTTACCAAATTTTTGATCCTTTGGTAGACGTTCTCCCCATTATTCCCGTTTTCTTTTTATTGCTTGCTTTCGTATGGCAAGCCGCAGTGGGATTTAGGTAAGTTAAGAAATAATCAATTGATGGGACAGGTAAAGCACCTGTCCTATTTTTTTGTGCTTATTCTCTCTTGATGATTCTTAATTTTTTGTAATAAATTAGGGTAGACTCAGTAAGATAGATGTACAGCCCGGCCAGCGTGCAGTTAAAGAGGAATTATTCAGTTATGGGCAATATCAAATTTGTCAAAGAAAATAAAGAAATCATCGCGGCGGATGGTGCTAACTTGCGGTTAAAAGCAATAGAAAATGGGATTGACATTTATAAATTTATTGGCAAACTCACAAATTGCGGCGGTAACGGTCAGTGTGGTACTTGTGTAGTTGAGATAGTTGAAGGCATAGAAAATCTTTCTACTCCCACAGATGTGGAAAACCGGATGCTGAAGAAAAAGCCTGCTAATTACCGTCTCGCTTGTCAAACTTTAGTAAATGGCGCAGTCAGCGTAGTGACTAAACCTTAATCTTTTTAATTCTTCCCTGCAAAGGCTGATGCAGGGAAGTAAAAAAAAAGAGCTAACACTGGCATTGATAATGCTATTCTAAAATTGTTAAATGGAAATTAGAGAGAGGCTTCCTTGCCATGCAAGTTAATGAGCTAGGGTTCGTAGCGAGCATTCTGTTCGTGCTAGTTCCCGCCGTATTTTTGATAATTCTTTACATCCAAACTGCCAGCCGCGAAGGTAAAAAAGATAGTTGATCATTGTCTGTATAAAATAAAACCCCCTATACTGTATGGTATGGGGGTTTTTATTGATCAACTGCTAGACTAAGAAGGCAGTTAAGCAGTTGTTCGTGCTAATAAAACAGGACAAGTCGCATTAACACGAACATAATCTGACAGAGAAGCACCGATGAGCCGGTCGATATCGACAAAATTCTTAGCCACTGATGGCCGGCGATCGGGAGAACCGAGCAATAATAAATCTACGCTCAATTGTTCTGTCAAGCGACAAATTTCTTCTCCAGGTTTACCGCTACTGGAATAGCAGCGAGTAGACACACCGTATTTTTGCGCTTCTGCTACGGCTGCGGCTAAAACTGGGTTTTTGTCTGGGCTAATTTCAGCCACTTCCGAGGTTTTACCACGTAAATCAGTAGTGACATTCGCCAAAATTAATTGACTACCCTGAATACCCTGCAATAAGAAGAAAGCTAAATTTAAGCAATGTTTAGCTGCATCAGAGTTATCCATCGCCACCATGATGCGCTTAATTTTTTTGACATAAATGTCATCCTTAACCAGTAACATGGGGCGAGAAGACAATTGAAAAACATACTGACTGACTGAGTTCGATAAAATTGATTGCAGACGCTTGAGTCCGCGTGAACCCATAATAATTAAGTCAGCATCCATTTCATCTGCTACCTGACAGACAACATCTTTCGGATCACCTTGGCGCAATATCGATGATACTTGAGAAGGATCTAAATTCAAAGATTGAATGGCATTCGCTAGAATTTTACCACCTTCTTCCCATTTGTCTGTCATTGCCGCCGAAGTGCTTTGAGCAGGAACAACGTGCAGAACTGTTACTTTTGCATTTTGGATTGATGGCACTTCCTTCAAAGTTTTGAGCATTTCTTCGGCGTGTCCTAACCCAGAAACCGCTAGCAAAATCTTTTCTATCATTGTTACTTCTTGTTGTTAAGGTTGCTTGGTGTTTAATCTTTAGTAGTTAATGCCGATGAGATTGTCACCACTTTGCTCAACAACCTAGTAATTAAGCTAGCACAATTCAACTTTTAATCATTAGCCATTAACACTAAAAGAAGTAATTATCTGAAATACTAATGATTCTTTAAGTTTATTTGTGGCTTATTTACTTAACTTTTCAACTAGGTTTCAATAATTAAGCTTACTCTTAATATTGCCTGATAAAGTTCATAATTTATGATATTAGTTATTTTTTTTAATCTATATTAAATATTTTTAATTATAAATTAATTAAGTATTGCAAAGGTTCTGTAAACTTATGTTTAGGTCTTGAGTGTGATAAATATAAGTCTAAAAGCTGCGTAAGAATCGCTGTAGTAATATAATTTTTGTATTCTATATCAATTAGAAAAAAATATTACCATCATAAGTAATTAATAAATTTGATATTTTTATAAAAAACTAGTTAATTATTGTAAAATACAGCACGGGTTACAAATTTTTATATATCTACATGAGAGTTATATATAAACTTTTGTAAAAAAAATTTTCTACTACAGTAGACTAATAAGAAATATATCATTCTCATCAGTTTTTTCCAGTAAGATTCTTTAGAGAAGAGAATGCCACATTTTTGTCATATATTCTTCATATCCATATCAGATAATCGAAAATATCTGATTATCAAGAATGGTGAATATCTAGGGCGGATAACTCCGCCTTTTTTTAACAGTACATTCGCATTAACTCATGGAAACTGAAGACGGTAATTGTAGCAGCCTAGTGACTGTAGCAATTAATTTATTGGGGTCAACAGGTTTAGAGATATGTTGTTGAAACCCAGCTTTGAGAGCTTGCAGACGGTCTTCTTCACGAGAAAATGCAGTGAGAGCGATCGCTGGAATATTGCCTCCCTGTTGTGCTTCAAGACCGCGTAATTTCCGAATCAGAGTGTAGCCATCTTGTCCTGACATTCCAATATCACTAATCAGAATATCTGGTTTTGATTGTTCAATCAGTGCTAAAGCTGTATCAGTTGATGCGGCAATATCGGCGATCGCTCCATACTCTTCCAACAAGAAAACCAAGAAATTACGGGTATCGGTTTCATCATCAACAATTAATACGTTGATGCCTTCGAGGGGAGTAGAATTAAGAGCCAGAATATTTTCTTTTGGCTGACCAAAAATCTCTTTACCTGTGTAAATCAGTGGTAGCTGTACAGTGAAAGTTGCACCTTGCCCTTCTCCGGGACTGTCCGCCGCTATTTTGCCGCCGTGCAACTCTACTAAATGCCTGACGATCGAAAGTCCCAAACCTAGTCCACTGTGCGATCGCGTGGTGGTGCTGTCTGCTTGCCGGAAACGCTCAAATACGTTGGGAAGAAATTTCTGATCAATCCCAATTCCTGTGTCGATAACTTTGATTTGAGCGCAAACAGAAGATTTAGGAATACTCAAAGCAATAGAAGTGGAAGACTGACGCTCGTCTTTTGTCGATAAGAGTTCATCTTGAATAAAGCTTTCCGATTCTACACCTTCTAGATGTACTTCTACCTGACCACCTTCGGGTGTAAATTTAATAGCGTTGGTGAGGAGATTCCAGATAATTTGCTGCAAACGAGCCGGATCGCCACAGACTGAACCCAAGGTAGCATCAAGGGCAGTACATAATTTAATTCCTTTTGTCTCCGCGAGGGGTCGCACTACCTCTAAAGCTGTTTCGATCACAGTAATGGGATTGACAGCACAGAAATTGAGCCTCAGCTGACCCCGAATAATCCTAGATATATCTAAAATATCTTCAATTAGCTGCACCTGAGTGTTAGCATTCCGTTCAATTGCTTCTAAGGCACGGGCTGTAGCTTTTTCATCTAATTTTTTGGCGCGGAGGATTTTTGACCAGCCCAACATCGCGGTTAGGGGTGTGCGGAGTTCGTGGGATAACACCGCCAAGAACTCGTCCTTCATTCGATTTGTGGCTTCTGCTTCTTGTCTAGCAGTTTGTTCCCGAATAACTTGATCGCGGATTTCTTCGGCTTGTTTACGGGCGGTAATGTCTTCTAAAGTCCCCACATAGCCTAATAATTCGCCTTGATTAGAGATCATAGGCGAAGAACGCACTTGTACCCACCGCAAACTACCATCAGTTGTTTGAAACTGGAATTCTTCGGAATAATCAGTACCTTGTTGAATATATGTAGACCAACTGGCGATCGCTCTTTCTCTATCTTCTGGATGAACTGATTCTAACCATGTTATTTGCAGACTCTTTACAGCACTCAATTCACAAATTGCCTGATAACGAGGATTAGTATATTTACATAAACCTTCTGTGTCAATTTCAAAAATACCTACAGGTGAACAGGTACTCAAAGAACAAAATCTTTCCTTACTTTGCCGTAGTTCGGCATTCATGGCGGTGAGTTGAGCTGCTTGACTTTGGACTGCTTGAGTTTTCTTAAATAGTTCTACAAATACCGTCACTTTAGACAGCAAAATATTCGAGTCTATGGGTTTGAGCAGATAATCCACAGCCCCTAAAGCATAACCCTTAAATAGCATTTGGTCGTTGGTACTAAATGCCGTCAAAAAGATAATCGGAGTTTGACGCGATCGCCCCCGGCTACGAATTAGGGTGGCAGTTTCAAAACCATCCATCCCTGGCATTTGCACATCCAACAAAATGACGGCGAAATCTTGATGCAGCAGACACCTTAAAGCTTCCTCGCCAGTAGTCGCTCTGACTAGATTCGCACCCAAACGCTCCAAAATCGCCTCTAGTGCCAGCAAATTTTCCAACTTATCATCCACCAGGAGGATGTTTACTTTGGGTTCGGGCTGCATAAGTTCAGTTCCCTGTAGAGTGACAAAGATTGACTAGTAAATGAGAAATATCTGGTAGCGGCAAAATCCAATCTACTGCCAGATCGGCAATAGCTGCGGCAGGCATAATTGGGCTTTGGGCTGTACTTGGCTCTTGTACGATGGTAATACCTCCCCGTGCTTTTACTTTTTTGAGGCCTTGTTTACCATCTTGATTGGCCCCTGTCAATATCAGACCAATGACTCGTTCTGCGTAGGTATCAGCTGCTGATTCAAACAGCACATCTATGGATGGTCTAGCATAAGAAACCGGTTGATCAATAGAAAGCGCAAAATAACCAGGTTCAACTAATAAATGATAATCTGCTGGTGCTAAGTAGACTCTACCTGGGATGATTTCATATTTATCTTCTACCTCCTGGATAGGCAATACTGTGTATTCTTGGAGTAATACCTTGAAAGTTTCGTCAGATTCTTTGTGACGATGTTGCACAATGACTATCGCTGCTGGAAAATTGCTAGGTAAATTACCTAGGATATTTTGTAAAGCCGACAACCCTCCTAAAGAAGTTCCTATCACTACAATTTTAAAGCACACTAATTTAGCCTCCGGTAAAGCTTTTCACCTTTAGCTATTTCTTCATAGTATTGCTCATAGGGCGTAAATCTGAGTGATTCTTGCCTGCCTAAACCTAAAATACCAAAATTACACAAACTGTTATGGAACAATGTATGTACTTGTTTTTGTAGTATCTGATTGAAGTATATTAAAACATTGCGGCAAAATATGACATTAAATTCATTAAAAGAACTGTCAGTGGCGAGATTATGCTGGGCAAAGATGACATTGTCTCTTAATGAGGCGCGAAAAATCGCATGGTCATAAGCTGCGGTGTAGTATTCTGAAAAAGACTTCTTACCGCCTGCTTTCAAATAAAGCTGAGTATACTCTTGCATGAGTTTGAGAGAAAAAATCCCAGTTTTAGCAGTTTGCAATACCTTTTCATTTGTATCAGTAGCATATATGCGGCAACGATGATATAAATGTTCTTCTTGTAGTACAATTGCCATTGAATAGACCTCTTCCCCAGTGGAACAACCAGCGTGCCAGATGCGAATAAAGGGATAAGTTCTCAGCAGTGGTACTACGTTATTTCTAAAAGACAGATAAAAACTGGGATCACGGAACATTGATGTCACATTGACTGTAAGATTCACTAAAAAGCGATCCAGACAGGTGCGATCGTGTAGTAGTCTTTCTTGTAATGCAGAAATATTCTTTAAACCCTGAGAGTACATAAAGTTGTGAATCCTTCGTTTGAGGGAAGCCAGGGCATAATTACGGAAGTCGTAACCGTAATACTGGTATAACCCTTCCAATAACAACTGAATTTCAATGTCCTCTAAGCTGGGTTTAGGCAAAATCATAGTCATGATTGCAAAATATATAGCAATCCTATGTCATTACGGGAGAGCCATTCAAAAAATAAAAATCCCCCTAATTTTTAGGGGGTGATTCACTTCTAGGAGGGCGTGTAAACTACTCCCACCTGCCTAACGGCTGAGGTGGAAGCTTTCAGAAGCCCTAGAAATATCAAATAAGCTTAGTTGCACGTACTCAATTTTTCGCACTTCTAGCTTACAAGATAATCCTGAGCCACGAGGCTGGTTTACAATCACAGCCCCAATTGTAGAAATGTTTTTCGCACCATTCAAATCAGCGTCACCAATCCACCCACAATTACCACAAACAAACTTCTTGCCACTGCGATACGATTCACCCTTTACGGGATGAATGTGCAAACAGTTGTGGCAAGTTTGGCTTGTATATCTTGGGTCAACAAAAATCAACTTTACGCCAAACTTAATCGATTTGTAGTCTATGAATTGCCGTAACTGATAAAAACTCCAACTATTAGAAAGTCGCCGTTCTCGTTTACTACGGGGCAAGGTGTTTGTGCGTTCTCTGATTCCGGTCAATTCTTCCAAGGCAATCATCTGATTATTATCCTTGGCAGACTTAACAATTTGGTAGCTGGTAACGTGATTAATGTGAGTTTGGAATCGCCTCTCTTTACCCGACGACCGTTGCTGAAGTTCTCGACATCTCCGCCGACTACTTCTTGTGCCTTTCGCAGCTTTATATTGGAGTTGCGCTCTAACTCTGGCGTGTTTATCCCGAATCTTCGTTATGTTTTGTCCACTGAATTTATCTCCGTCGGAAGTAACTGCAATGTCTGTGCGTCCGAGGTCAACACCCAATACCTTATCAGTTTCTTCCGATGTTGGCGGCTCAGATTCAAGCTGAATATTCAGGTAGTACGCGCCATTATTGCGTTTTACCAAAGTCGCTGTTTTTGGGTTTTGTCCCTTCAACAATCCTCTTTGGTAGTTACCAATGGCAAGAACAAACCTTTCTCTACCACCAATCAACGTCAAGCTAGCTGTCCAGTCTTTTTCTCGAAAACTGAATGTTCTTACGTCGTAGGTGGCAGAAGTCGGCGCAAAACCCATAACTGGCTTTCCTTTTTGTTTAGCAGTCTTGCGATTTCCAGATACTCTCCTTACCGCATGAATAGCCAACTGAGAAGACAATCCAAACAACGCCCTGACATCGTGATAAACCAAGGACTGCATCGCCAGTTCGTTTACCAAAGTTGGTGGTGCAGTTTTGTTCACATATTCGCAAGCATCCGCGAAAGCCTGCAACGTAGCATCAATTTTGGCAACTTGTTCAGGCGTAACTTGGATTTTGCAGGATACTGTGAGGACTTGTTTCATAAGCTTATAATACCTCAATACATGAGATGCTTTTGTGAAGATTATGAAATTGGTAATTCGTCGCTCACCTACTCCCTGCTTTCACTGCGTTCAAGAATGGTCGTAGGCAAGACTCCTCATTACCCGCTATCCCTCCTCACCCTACTAAGAGTTGAGGGTGGGGACTCCCACGACTTAGTTGAAAAAAATATTATTTATACAACCAAACCCTGAGTAGTGACAGCAACTGTTCTGTATCTACGGGTTTAGTGATGTAATCAGAAGCACCAGCTTCGATGCACTTTTCGCGATCGCCTGGCATGGCTTTGGCGGTGAGGGCAATAATTGGTAGGGTACGAAATTGTGGTTGTTGGCGTATGTAATGGGTAGTCTCATAGCCATCCATTTCTGGCATCATCACATCCATTAAGATGGCATCAACATTAGGGTTGGCTTGTAGTCTCTCAATCCCGTCTCGCCCATTTTCAGCAAACAGAACTTCTATTTGATAACTTTCTAACAGGCTAGTCAAGGCGAAGATATTTCTGAGGTCATCATCGACAATCAAAATTTTGCGATTAGCTAGCACAGGATCAGCTTGTTGCAGTTGTTCGAGGATTTGGCGTTTGGCTTGGGGTAAGTTGGCTTGGACTCGATGTAAGAATAAAGCAGTTTCATCTAACAATCGTTCAGGCGATCGCACATTTTTAATAATAATTGTCTCTGCTAGTCTTCTAAGTTGGGTTTCTTCATGACGAGAGAGTTCTTTGCCTGTGTAAACAATGATTGGGAGTTTTAAGAGGTTCGGTTCTTGCTTGATGTATTCAATCAGTTCCAAGCCAGTCATGTCAGGCAAACCTAAATCCAAGACGATACAATCAAACTGCTGGGTTTTTAAAATTTCTAGTGCGGCTGTTCCCGTACCCACAGATGTACTCTGCACATCTGTATTACCGATGAGTTCGATAATACTTTGAGCTTGCACCGGATCATCTTCTATCACTAGAAGATGTTTGACTTTCCGCGCAATAAAGCTTTTCATATCAGTAAATACTTGATTGAGTGCTTCTGTTGATACAGGCTTTTGTAAGTAAGTGATTGCTCCTAACTTTAAACCCCGTTGTTGTCTGTCATCTACAGACATGATATGGACTGGAATATGTCTAGTTTGGGGATTGTGTTTTAATCGATCTAACAGTGTCCACCCGTCTATATCTGGCAGATTTATGTCTAAGGTAATTGCTTCTGGCTGATACTGTTCCGCTAAGGCTAAAGCTTGTTTGCTTTGCAGCGCAACTATGACCTTAAAACCTTTTTGCTGTGCCATTTCTAGGAGGATGCGGGCAAATTTTTCATCATCCTCGACGATTAGCAACACATGATCGCCTGGCTGAATTTTTTGGCGATCGTCTGGGATTTGGCTGGGTGAGGGTTCGATTAGCTTTTCTATGGGGGTTTCTCGCAGAATAGGTGCTGGAGGTAATGCAGTAAGAGGCTGAGTTTCTCCAGTGCTGGGATAGGTTTGGGGTAGATAAAGTGTAAAGGTACTTCCCTGGCCTAGTTGACTGACAAGTTCTAACCTACCGCCTAACATCTGTGTTAGTTCGCGGCTAATAGACAAGCCTAAACCTGTACCTCCGTACTTACGGCTGGTTGTACCATCTACCTGCTGAAATGCTTCAAATACAACCTGTTGCTTCTCGGTTGGAATACCGATACCTGTATCACTAACAGCAAAGGCAATCATGGGATTGCCAGCATTGAGTGCAGCCATACTAATTGTTAAAGTTATGCCTCCCCTTTCAGTAAATTTAAAGGCATTAGATAAAAGATTCTTGAGTATTTGTTGCAGGCGTTTGGCATCACTAACAATTGTTGGGGGCAAGTTATCGCCTAGTTGAATGGCAAAACTCAATCCTTGATTTTCAGCAACTTGAGAGAAACCACGTTCGAGATAATTATATAAATCTACAAATTTAATTGCCTCTAAATCTAATGATAAAGTTCCTGATTCAATTTTTGCTAGGTCTAAAATGTCATTAATTAACTCTAATAAATCAGTACCAGCAGAGTAGATAGTTTGACTATATTCTATTTGTTTATTAGTTAAATTACCTGCAACATTATCTGCTAAAAGCTTGGATAAAATTAACAAGCTATTTAGTGGTGTGCGTAACTCATGAGACATATTAGCGAGAAATTCAGATTTATATTTAGAAGATAAAAATAATTGCTTGGCTTTTTCTTCTAAAGACTGTCTAGCTTTTTCAATTTCTTGATTTTTCCGGGCGACTTCTTGATTTTGTACTTCTAGTAATTCAGCTTTCTCTTCTAATTCTTCATTGAGTTGCTGTAATTCTTCATTCGACTGTTGCAATTCTTCCTGCTGCTGTTTGAGGAGTAATTCTGAGGTTTCTAATTCTTGTGTTTGTTGTTCTAAAATATGGTTGTTTTCTTTTAGCTCATTGGCTAAACTTACAGATTCTTCCAGTAAAGTCTGAGTTTGTATGTTAGCCGCAATATTATTGATAAATACCCCAATTATTTCAGCAAATTGTTCTAAAAATATCAACTGTAATTTATTAAATTGCCCCAAGGAAGCAAGTTCAATCACGGCAGTTACTTCGTTTTCAAAAACAACAGGTAATACAATAATATTGAGTGGTAAAGATGCACCCAATCCCGAATTTATATAAATGTAATTTTGAGGTACTTCTGTTAATAAAATTCTTTGTTTTTCTAAGGCACATTGCCCTACTAGTCCCTCACCCAAACGAAACTGGCTGGATAGATGTTTACGCTCGTTATAAGCGTAGCTACTTAACATTTTAAGTACAGGCTCTTGCTGCATTTTATCCATTACATAAAATACACTTTGTTGTGCGCCAACCAGTGGTGTGAGTTTAGATAAAATCAACCTTGATAAGCTTTCTAGTTGTCTTTGTCCTTGAAGAATTTGGGTAAATTCAGCCAAATTAGACTTAAGCCAATTTTGCTCCTCATTTTTTGTGGTACTGATTCGCAGATTTGCTACCATTTGGTTAAAGGTGCGTGTCAATACACCAATTTCATCTAGGCGATCGCTATTTGGCAAACTGACTGATAAATCGCCATTGGCCATAGTTTCTGAGGCATCAGAAATTTGCTTAAGTGGCGTGGAAATATGGCGAGTCAACAAAAACCCAATTAAAGCCAATAAGAAAGATACTAAAGGAATACTATAAGTAATACTAGCTAGTGTACGATTAGCAGCAGCCTGTGCTTGATTTGTGCGCAACTCTAATAGTCTTAATTCCTCTAATTTCATTGTTTGGCTCAGGTTACTGATTTCTATCATCAGATTACGTCCCTGATCTGTAAGCATAGCTTGACGCGCCACATCTAGTCCTTGTTTCTGCCGCAAATCAATCACTTCTTTCAGAATAGTTATTCTTTGATTAATTAGTGGCTGTAACTTATCAAGACGACGCTGTTGCTGGGGATTATCTAACGTGAGATTTTCCAGGTCAGCAATTTCTTTTTCCAGCAATTTTGTCGCCGCTAGATAAGGTTCTAAATAACGCTGTTCTCCAGTAATAATGTAACCTCTTTGTCCAGTTTCAGCTTTATTCAATTGGGTACTTAGTCCTTCTATTTTACTAAGTACATTATATGTATGTCTTTCTTTACGTGAAGCTGTTATTAGTTCTTTGGTACTTTTATAAGATATCAAACCTATTGCACTTAATATTAATAGACTCATGGCAAATCCTGCTCCAATTTTAGAGCCAATTTTCAAACGATTTAACATTATTCCTTGGGATGTTTTACTCACGCTAATTTTGGTCAGGGCGAAAAAATTATGATTGAATATATAAATACTATTTGACTTGTAAGACTTTATCAGTCCAGTTTCTTTGAGAAACCAGAGTTGTTGTTTCTTCAGAATGATTGAGGATGTTTTTAGTTCAAGCAGTTAGAAAATAATTTTTTAGGTTGTTGTGTGTTTATTCAGTATATAGCGTTTTTTGGTTGAGTGAGGCATAAATACTGCACCCCTCCCCGCAAGCGAGGAGGAGACTATGAGAGAACTCATGTGATTAGGAAAAGCTATAGAAGAAGAGACAAGCATTACCTGTTCAAATGGAAGATGCGTTACGCTATCGCTAACACGCCACTACTCAAATCACTAATAACTAATGAATCACTTAATCTCGCGAATGCAGGCGGTACAATCGCCAATTATTCCTCTTGTTGGGGAATTAATTAAAAATTCTCCTGGTACGATTTCTTTAGGACAGGGTGTAGTTTCCTATAGTCCACCACCGGAGGCCATTGAGCTTTTGCCGAAATTTTTGGCTGAACCTACTAATAATTTATATAAAGCGGTTGAAGGTATTCCTTCCTTGTTAACTACATTAGCAAAAAAGCTATTAACATTTAATGGGATTGAAATCAATACAGAAAATTGCATTGTAGTAACTGCGGGAAGCAATATGGCATTTATGAATGCTATTCTCGCTATTACTTCTCCTGGTGATGAAATTATTTTGAATACACCTTATTACTTCAACCATGAAATGGCAATTACTATGGCTGGTTGTCGTGTGGTGTTAGTCGAAACTGATGAAAATTATCAACTGCTTCCAGAAGCGATCGGAGAAGCTATTACACCCAAAACACGGGCAGTTGTGACGATATCACCAAATAATCCTACAGGTGTGGTTTATTCGGAAAAGTTATTGCAACAAGTCAATCAAATTTGTAGCGATCGCAATATATATCACATCAGTGATGAGGCCTATGAATACTTTACCTATGATGGCACAAAACACGTGTCTCCTGGTGCATTTACTGGCACTAGTGAGTATACCATTTCCCTTTTTAGTCTTTCCAAAGCTTATGGTTTTGCTAGTTGGCGAATAGGCTATATGGTGATACCCAAACACCTGCTTGTGGCCATTAAAAAAGTCCAGGATACAATTTTGATTTGTCCGCCAGTGGTTTCCCAGTATGCAGCCTTGGGAGCATTGCAAGCTAAACCAGAGTATTTACAGGCAAATATTGGTGCGATCGCGCAAGTTAGGCAATTAGTTTTAGAACACCTTAAACAATTACAAGACTTATGTACTATCACTCCTGCTGATGGTGCTTTTTATTTCTTCCTCAAAGTTCATACCCAAATAGATGCTTTTGAATTAGTCAAGCAGCTGATTGAGCAACATCAAATAGCCGTCATTCCCGGCACAACTTTTGGCATGAATCATGGCTGCTATCTGAGAGTAGCCTATGGTGCATTGCAAAAAGATACTGTCCAAGAAGGTATGGCAAGATTAGTCAAGGGTCTCAAAACAATCTTGGACGCTGCAAACTAAACACTTCTGAGTGCCACAATTGGATCGAGTTTAGCAGCACGTTTAGCGGGAACAACACCAAAAAATAATCCGATACAGCCGGAAATACCAACAGTTGAGGCGATCGCTACGGGAGATAATGCTGATTCTAGGGGTGTAACGGCTGCTACTAACAAAATGCCACCAACACCAATCCCAGTCCCGATTAAGCCGCCAATTGCTGAGACAATCACGGATTCAATCATAAATTGCAGTAAAATATCTTGCTGAGTAGCACCGATGGCTTTCCGCAGTCCGATTTCTTGGGTGCGTTCGGTGACGGAAACGAGCATAATATTCATGATGCCGATACCACCAACAAATAATGATATACCGGCGATCGCAGCTAGCATAATTGTCAATGCACCAGTAATTTGCCCGACTGTTTGCAAAGCATCTTTTTGAGTTCTAATCGTAAAGTCATTTTCGCCAATGAGTTTGTGCCGTTGACGTAACAAATTAGTGATTTGAAAGACGGCTGCATCGACACTTTCGGTATTTTTGGCTGAGGCGACAATGTAAGTTAACTCCAATCCATAGGGAGAAGTCCGCCCCACAATCCGGTTAGCCATCGTAAACACGGGTATTAAAGCCGAATCATCGTAGTCAACACCTAAGCTTGAACCTTTAGTTTCTAATACTCCAATAATTTGAAAACTAGCGTTTTTAATTCTTAACTGTTGCCCTACAGGGTTACTATTACCAAAAAGTCTGTTGGCTAATTTGCCGCCAATGACGACAACTTGATTGCTGCGCTTCATATCTACGTCGCTAAAAAATCTGCCTTGAGCAACTTCAAAGTCTCGCACTACTAAGAAATTAGGCGTTGTGCCGATAATGTTGACATCGGTATTTCTATTACTATAAGTAACTACTTGCCTAGTGTTTAACTCCGCAGTAACGTTGGCAATAGTAGGTACTTGACTAGCGATCGCTGTGGCATCTTCATATACTAAAGTCTTTGGCAGTTCTCTAGAAATGCGTTCAGTTGCCTGATTTCCCGGAATGACAAATAATACGTTTGGCCCCAAGGATTCTAGTTCTTTGTTGACAAAGTTTTGTCCGGCTTCGCCAATCCCAATCATGGCAATTACTGAAGCGTTACCAATAACTATACCTAGCATAGTGAGCGCACTACGTAGTTTATTAGCTAGCAGGGTTTTGCCTGCCATTTGCATACTTTCTAGGAAGTTCATCAGAAAAATGGGTAGAAACCCCGTCCTTCTAGGACGGCTTTACATGGAATACAGTAGAATGTGAAGTATGGAAAAAGCCTATCGCTACCGTTTTTACCCAACCACCGAGCAAGAACAAATATTGCGCCGGACAATTGGTTGTGTGCGGTTGGTTTTTAACCGAGCTTTGGCAGAGAGAACCGAAGCTTGGTATGAGAAGCAAGAACGAGTTGACTACGTTCAAACTTCTGCCATGCTGACGCAGTGGAAAAAAGTTGAAGACCTCCAGTTTTTGAACGAGGTTAGTTGTGTGCCACTGCAACAAGGCTTGAGACATCTGCAAACTGCTTTCACTAATTTTTTTGCGGGTAGGGCGAAGTACCCCAACTTCAAAAATAAACGCAGTGGTGGTAGTGCAGAGTTTACTAAGTCTGCTTTCCGGTGGAAAGATGGGCAGGTCTACTTGGCAAAGTGTTCCGAACCATTGCCAATTAAATGGTCTAGGCGACTTCCAATCATGTGCGAACCTAGCACCATCACAGTTAGGCTTGAACCTTCTGGACGCTGGTTTGTCAGTTTGCGAATCAATGATCCGACTGACCAAACCATCCAGCCGCTTGATAGTGCTGTAGGGTTGGATGTTGGAATTAGCTCTCTTGTTACTCTGAGTACAGGAGAGAAGATTGCTAACCCCAAGGCGTTTGACAAGCACTATCAAAAGTTGAGGAAAGCCCAAAAGTCTTTGAGCCGTAAACAAAAAGCCTCTCGTAATCGAGACAAAGCAAGACTCAAAGTTGCTCGTCTTCAAGCTAAAATCTCTGATTCCAGAAAAGACTATATCCACAAACTGACAACTCGACTGATTCGTGAAACCCAAACGATAGTAGTTGAGGACTTGGCAGTTAAAAATATGGTCAAAAATCACAAACTTGCTCGTGCCATTAGTGATGCTGCATGGAGTGAATTGGTGAGACAGCTGGACTATAAAGCAAAGTGGTATGGTCGAACCTTGGTGAAGATTGACCGATGGTTTCCTAGTTCTAAACGCTGTGGGAACTGTGGGCATCTTCTTGATAAACTGCCGTTGAATATCAGAGAGTGGGACTGCCCCAAATGTGGGACGCACCACGACCGGGATATCAACGCCGCGAAAAATATTTTGGCGGTGGGACACACCGTTACAGTCTGTGGAGCGAACATAAGACCGGATAGGCATAAGTCTAAAGGGCAGTTGCGAAAATCCAGCAATGGAAAGAAACAGAAACCTAAATCGTGAGGTTTAGGAATCACCGCACTTTCAGGGCGGTGAGGATGTCAACGATTTGTTTTTTCTTGTGCCTTTTGGATTTTGTAGTCTTTGGGCAAATCTATAAATACGCGATCGCCTGCTTGTAACCCTGATATAACTTGGGTTTGGTCTTGGATTTGTGCGCCAATAGTCACTTCTCGAAACTGGGGTTTATTTTTGGCATCGGGTACTAACACGCCATTTTTGCCATTTTCGGTCAGGATGGCTACGGTCGGTAACAATAAAGCATCATTGACGCGATCGCCCAGAAAGGTCAGATCCACATTTAAGCCAGAACGTAACTTATCTATACCAGTATCAAGAGCTATCCGTACTTGAAAGGATGTCACACCTTGTTCTACCACTGCTTCCGGAGCAATCAAACGCACACGACCTTGAAAAACTTGATCCGGATAAGCATCTGCGACAATTTCTACTCGCTGTTCCTGTTTGATGCGCCCAATGTCTGCTTCGGGGATTTGAGCTAATATTTCCAAACCCTTGGCTACAGCTACAATTGAGCTAGAAGTTGCCGATGCACTGGTTGAGGCGGAAGTTGTCGGAGTCACAAAAGCTCCAATGTTAGAGTATTTCTGGGTGACAACCCCAGCAAAAGGAGCGCGAATAATCGTATCTTGCAACCTCACTTGTGATCCTGCTAACTGTGCTTGAGCGGCTTTCACTGCTGCTTGGCGTTGGGCAATTTGTTCAGGACGGCTACCTTCTTCCAATAGTACAAATGCCGCGCGTGCTTCTGTCACAGCAGCATCTCTAGCGGCGATGACTTCGCTACGAGTACCACTTTGGAGAAGTGAGACTTGTTTTTGTGCTTCTACTAAGTTGGCTTTGGCACTGTTGTCTTCACTAATGGCTTGATCGAGTAATTGCTTTCTCTCTGCGCCTTGTTCGTAGAGGTATTGATAACGCTTGACTTGTTCAGATGTGTAATTTACCTTAGCGCGGGCTGCATCTACTTGAGCTTGGGCTTTAGCAATTTCTTGGGGACGACTACCCGCTTGGGCTTCTGCTAACTGGGCTTGAGCTTGGGCTAAACGCGCTCTAGACTGAGCCATTTCTTGGGGACGACTCCCCGATTGGGCTTCCGCTAACTGGGCTTGAGCTTGGGCTAAATTGGCGCGGTATTGAGCAATTTGGGCTTGGATATCACCTACATCCATCCGAGCAATAATTTGTCCCTTCTCGACGCGATCGCCTTGTTCTACATATAACTCCGCTAAGACACCAGGGTTTTTGGGACTAATATTGACACTTTGAACTGGTACAACCTTGCCACTGGCTGTAATCCGCAGGGTAAAATTTTTGGACTCTACAGGTACAGTCAGTTGTGTTACATCATCTTTATTCGTTCCCCCATTGATCAGGCTGTAGCTAGTTGTACCAACAATCAAAGTCCCAGCCGCTAACAATCCAACTAGCCATCTGGTTGGGTGCTTCACTTTACCAATAATGGGAACTTCTATGTACGCAATCATAAATATTGACCTATGAAAAGTATTGGTGGTCTGCCTAGGAATATCAATCGTTAAAAATATTGTAGGAATAAATATTTTGTTTAACACTAACTAGTGGGACGCAAAATCATTTACTGTGTTGCTGCTATAAAATTTTAGTCTACTCAATTAACTCCGTGTCTCTGTGTCTCTGTGGTTGAAGAAATTATTTTTTACCACAGAGGCACAGAGACACAGAGAGAAAAGCAAATATTTGCGAGAAGTTAACCTTTGCAAGTGCGATCGCAGGGGTTTAATTTTGTTGTATTTTAACTCAGGGGTAATTAATACAAAATTTATTATGCAAGCAAGCATTTTTACGGCTGTTATCTTACCTATAGCCTTAGCTATCATGATGCTAGGGATGGGTTTATCTCTTGCACCAGAAGATTTTCAACGTGTCAGGAAGTATCCTAAAGCTGTATCAATTGGCTTGATCAGTCAGTTAGTTTTTTTACCTATTATTGGTTTTGTCATTGCTAAAGTTGTACCGATGCAACCTGCGATCGCAATGGGGTTAATGATCGTGGCGTTGTGTCCAGGTGGGGTGTCGTCGAATGTCGTTACATTTCTGGCTAAGGGTGATGTTGCACTCTCAGTCACTCTCACGGCTGTTAGTAGTGTGATTACAGTATTTACAATTCCGGTGTTCGCTAACCTAGCTTTCCAGCACTTCATCGGAGAAACTGCGGCGATCGCTTTACCTATTGGTTCAACAATACTACAAATTTTTCTTATTACGCTTGTGCCTATAGGTTTGGGAATGGGTGTACGGCAGATATTTCCAGAAATAGCACGTCGTCTGGAAAAAGTGACTAGTCGCTTGGCGATCGCTTTACTCGCTGCAATTATTCTTATACTGCTGGTTCGCGAATGGAATCGTCTCCCTGGTTTTATTGTGCAAGTGGGAGTCGGCGTTGTGCTGTTGAATGTTGTCTCTATGTTTGTAGGGGTTTGTATTAGCAAGCTATTTAAGCTGAATCCTCCTCAGCAAATCTGCATTGCTATTGAAGTTGGTCTACAAAATGGTACGCTGGCGATCGCCATTACCGCCGGACTACTCAATAATCCTGATATGGCAGTGCCGGCGGCAGTTTATAGTTTGTTTATGTATGTGACGGGGTTGATTGCTATTGGCTACGGTAGAAGGTTGGTTGCAACGAAGCCTGTGAATCAGCCTCTAGAGAGTAAAGTTTAGGAGAGTTTTTTAACGCAGAGGGGCGCGGAGGTTAGCGCAGAGGGGCGCGGAGTTTTATGAGCCAGCAGAAAGTTGGGAATTTCGATCGGCGACTATTAAACCATCTTGAACTCGGATGATTCTGTGGGTTTGGGCAGCAATATCTGGCTCGTGGGTGACAATGACAATTGTGATGCCTTGCTGATTTAGTTCTGTTAGTAAGTTCATTACTTCGTAGGAAGTCTCAGTGTCTAACGCACCTGTAGGTTCATCAGCTAAAACTAATGCTGGCCTATTGACTAAAGCACGAGCGATCGCTACCCGTTGTTGTTGTCCACCAGAAAGTTGATTGGGACGGTTGGAAATGCGTTCTCTTAATCCTACTCTTTCTAAAGCTTCCAATGCTCTTTGGCGGCGTTTGGATTTGGGTATGTTAGCGTAAACCATTGGTAACATGACATTTTCTAACGCCGTGGCTCGTGATAGTAAGTTAAATTGTTGAAATACAAAACCTATTCTTTGATTGCGAATGTAGGCTAATTCATCATCACCATAAGTAGTCAAATTTCTACCTTCAAAAATATAGTCGCCATTGCTGGGGCGATCTAGACATCCCATAATATTCATGAGTGTAGATTTACCAGAACCCGATGCACCCATGATGGAAGCATATTCCCCTTCCTCAATCCCCAGTTGAATACCTTTGAGTATGGGAACTTGAACTTCTCCAAGTTGGTAGGTTTTAGTAATCGCATCCATCCAAATCATTGTGGTCATAATTTAGTGCTGAGTGCTGAGTGCTGAGTGCTGAGTTGTGAGTTGTGAGTTGTGGGTTGTGAGTTATCACAGTTATTGATTTTGAGATTTGAGTAGTCATTATAATGAGTAAAGTTGAGCGATTTGAGGATTTGATAGCTTGGCAAAAGGCAAGAATTTTGACTCAGGATATTTATCAAGTTACTCAACAAGGTCAGTTTGCTAAAGATTTTGGTTTATCGGGACAGATACAAAGAGCAGCAGTTTCTATCATGTCTAATATTGCCGAAGGCTTTGAAAGAAGTCATTTAGGAGAATTTCATCAGTTTCTTTCCATAGCTAAGTCATCATGTGCAGAATTACGTTCTCAACTTTATGTAGCTCTCGATATCCGCTATCTTAATCAAGTCCAATTTAATCAACTTTTAACTCAAGCAGAAGAAGTTGCAAAAATTATTGGTGGTCTTCGCATCTCTGTTGCTCGACAAAAACAGCAAAAAAAACAAAGTAATTACGACTAGACAAACTATATAAATTTACACTCCTAACTCCTAACTCCTAACTCCTAACTCCTAACTCCTAACTCAGCACTCCTAACTCAGCACTCCTAAATCAGCACTCCTAAATCAGCACTCCTAAATCAGCACTCTTAATCACTACGTAAAGCTGTAATAGGATCTAATTTGGCGGCGTTCCTGGCGGGAATTACTCCAGCTACTAAGCCAACAATTAATGAGAGGCTGAAGCCAATAATGACTGATAAGCCGGAAATCACAAAGGGAAATTTAAAAATACTAGCAGCAGCAAAGGCGATTAAAACTCCGCTACCTATCCCTACACAGCCGCCAAGAATAGAAATAACGATCGCCTCGGCTAAAAATTGATTGAGAATCGCGGAATTAGTTGCGCCTACTGCTTTACGTATGCCGATTTCCCTAGTTCTTTCCACAACGGAAACTAGCATGATGTTGGCAATCCCAATCCCCCCAACTACTAAGGAAATGCCTGCGATCGCTACGACCATAATCGTAAATGAACCTACGACATTCGTAAATGTACTGACTATATCAGCTTGGTTTGTTAGCCGAAAATCATCGGCTTGGGGCGGATATATATTGTGACGCAGACGTAAGAGGTTGGTGACTTGGAATTGTGCTGCTTCTAATTGTTCCTGATTGCTAGCTTTGACTAAAATGCCATTCACGGAAATACCAGTGAGGGAATTGTTCCCTACCAGTCGCTTTGACATACTTGTCAATGGGATGAAGATTTGATCATCTCGATCCGTCGGGCCTTGAGAACCTTTCGCCTCCATAATGCCAATGACTTCATAAGCTTCTCCCTGAATCCTGATTCTCTCACCTATAGGGCTGCTTCTTGCCCCAAATAGCGTTTGCTGCACTGTCGGCCCAATTACTGCCACCTGTGCAGCCGCATCTAGCTCTTCTTGAGTAAAGAATCTTCCTGCTTGGGGATAAGTATTTCTAGCATCTGAATACTTTAAATCTGTGCCGTAGATGGTAGTGGAAGTATTTTCACCGCCATAAACTACTTGTGCGTTTCGTTGTAAGTAAGCAGAAACAATCTCAGCCGATGGTGCTTGTTGTGCGATCGCTTTAGCATCTTCCCAAGTTAAGGTGCTAGTAGAACCGACACCCCGACTAATGTTGCCACTTCTAGCTGCCCCTGCAAAGATTTGCAGCACGTTTGTTCCCAAAGCTTCAATCTGTTGCTCTACATTCTTCTGTACTCCTTGCCCTACAGAAGTAATCGCAATCACAGAAGCAATCCCAATAATCACACCCAACATGGTCAATCCTGTGCGTAATTTATTACTCCACAGGGTTTCTGTTGCCATTGACAAAATTTCTAAAAATGGCACTGCACGAGGATTATCTGTTTTATAAAAACCCTGAACCATAATTTTTTACTAATAAAATTTATACATAAAGCCTGTTTGACCCCTACACCCCTAGCAAGATTTAAGGTGCAACATTATCTAGAACGACGGCCACCACCTCCTGTCCCCGGAAGTATTCCACCTCTTGGTCTTGATTGTGTTCGCGTTCCTGGTGGGAAACTGAGCAGAACTTTCTCGTCACCCGTTAGTCCAGATTTCACTTCCGTAAAGTTATTGACTGTCACTCCAGTTTCAACAGGAGTAAACACTGGTTGATTATTTGCATCCATGACAAATACCCCCGTCGCGTTTTCTTGGCGCACCACAGAGGCTGTTGGTATAACTAAGGCATTTTCTAACTGACCGACTTGAAAGTCTGCTTCTACGTTCATCCCCGATCGCAATAATCTTTCTGGATCGGTAAGTGCGACCTTAACTTGAAAGCTAGTAACATTCTGCTCGACTGTAGCTTGAGCTGCAACTTGACTCACCTCACCTGTAAAGGTTTTGCCTGGGTAGGCATCAGCTCTAATTGTGACTTTTTGACCTAAGCTAATTTTAGCCACATTTGATTCTGATAAATTGGCTACTATTTCATTTGTCGCCGCCAAAGCCAAAATTGAAGAAGAGGTGGCGGAAGAAACCGCACTACCAGAGGTGGTTGGTGTCACAAAAGCACCAGGGTCAGCATATTTTTGTGTGACTAAACCATCAAAAGAGGCACGTAGTATGGTGTCATTGATTTGAGACTGAATATTTTGCAGCGAACCACGGGCAGACATAACCTGGGCGCGGGCTACATCAATATCTTCTCGACGTGTTCCGTCTTTGAGCAGTGCGAGGGCTTCTTGTCTTTGCTTGACTACAGCGCGTGTTTGTGCAATGTCTTCTAACCGTGACCCGGCTTTTTGTAGTGCTAATGCTTGCTGGGCTTCGTTAACTTGAGCTTGTGCGCTATCGCGATCGGCGCGTTTTTGGTTGACAATCTGGAGAGCGATCGCTCCAGCGTTGTAAAGTTCCTGATTACGGCGAAAATCATCTTCTGCCTTTTGCAAGTTAGCTTGACTACTGGCTAGACGTGCTTGGGCTTGAGCAATGTCTTGAGGACGATTACCTGCTTCAACTTTTTGTAAATTAGCCTGGGCTTCGTCTAATTGTGCTTGGGCTTGGGCAATATCTTGGGGACGATTACCTGCTTGGGCTTTTTGTAGATTCGCTTCAGCTTGTGCTAGTTGTCCTCGTGCTTGGACAAGTTGCCCTCGCAAGTTGGAATCATCCATATAAGCTAAAATTTGCCCTTGTTTGACAATATCCCCTTCTTTAACTAATAGTTCTTTGAGAATGCCGGAATTTTTAGGACTAAGATTAATAGATCGTTCTGGTTTAACAGTTCCATTAGCGGAAACTGTAATTGTTAAAGTCTGTCTTTCTACAGGCTGTGTCAGGACTCTGCGCCTTGCTTGCTGTTGGGGGCTAACAGCTACTTGGTAATAAATTGTGTAGCTAATACCACCTAACAGACTAAAACCAATTAACCAAGATAGCCAATTATTTCTGACTTTTTTTTTCGTCTGTGGAACTAATGGTGGTGAGTCTACAGGGTTTGATGTCTCAAGTGTCATTTCTCATCCTGTATTAAAAATAAATGTAGGGGTCTAAAGGATATTCTCCGCATAGGTTGTGGGATTTTCCTGTAATTGATTGTATTTAAAAAAGGGCTACAGAGCTAGTTTTTTAATACTAGAACTGTAACCTGGTATCTCCTTGCTGTGAAACTTTGTTTACACCAGTGTTAACTATTTAGAGTCTAATTGTGATTCCGTTTGGCAGTCTGATCAGACCGTTGCTTTGTCTAACTAACCTTCTAGCAGGCACAATTTCTTGAGTAGGAAGGATAACATCTCCGTTAGGAAGTCTCCAATAACCAGCATTACGAAATCTGACTACTCTTCTAGATGTAACTACCTGTCCATTGGGCAGTCGATAGTCACCATTACGAAGTCTAACTACTCTTTGATAAGAGTCTCTTCTTTGGTACACCTGTCTATGACGGTTTCTGCTTTGTGCTTGGGCTGGTGTAGCCATTACCATAGGAGCAAATATTAAAGTAGCAGCTAATAGGATAGTTGCACGGTTTAGTTTCAACATGAAACTGTCTCCTTTTATGTACTGTGGTTGCTATATGTTGGATTCCGGTATAGGGAAAATATCCGGCTATGCCACCAATTATCAAGCCAGCCGTAGTGATTTTATAAGTGAATAAAGTCACGTGTATTTACTAATTGACACATGAAAAAAGTCATGGATTTGGGAATAGGGAATGGGGACTGGTGAAATTCTCCCTTGTCTACCTTGTCTCCCTTCTTTCCCTTTCTCTTAAGTCCGCCAGTGCTAACGACTGTAAAATTTGCCTTCCACCTCAAGCGGATATCGTTTAAGCTAGCTGAAAGATTATTTGATATGTGATTTAAGAGGCGGTAGTGTGCCTAAATACTTTCGGTTAATTTCTCTTTTAGTTGTCTGTGGTTTGTGGAGTACGCCAAAAACTGCTCAAGCCCAGGCTTTGATACCTCATGCTTTGCAATTAGATGCTGCAAAATTGGAGCAGCAGGGGTTGGGTTTAGCACAAGAAGCTGCTCAACTGGGACAGTTTCAGCAGTTTGAGTTGGCTTTACCGCGAGCTAGACTAGCTAGTCAGTTAGCCCCTCGTAATGACAAAGTTTGGTTTCTTTTGGGTGGCTTGCAGCTGCAAACCAAAAATTATGATGCAGCGATCGCAGCTTTGAACAAGGCCAAATCCCTGAATCCTAAAAATCCAGACGTTTTATTTGCTTTGGGTTCAGCTAATTTTCAACAGAAAAAATATCCAGCAGCGATAGAAAACTACCAAGCAGGCTTGAAGTTAAAACCCAACGATCCTGAAGGGCTATTTGATTTAGGCAATGCTTACTATATGGTTGGACGCTTACCTGATGCGATCGCTCAATATAACAAAGCTGTTGCTCAAGATCAGAAATTCTGGCCAGCGATTAACAATATTGGCTTAATTGAATACGAACAGGGTAAAGTTGACGAAGCAATTAAACGCTGGCGAACTGCTGTCGCTATTGACAAGCAAGCCGCAGAACCATTATTAGCTCTAGCCGTAGCCCTATACGCCAAAGGCGATCGCCAACAAGGTGTAACCTTGGGAGAAACTGCCCTTCGCATTGATCAACGCTATGCCGATTTAGATTTTCTCAAAGAAAATCTCTGGGGCGATCGCTTACTGTCTGATACGAAAACATTCCTAGAGTTACCCCGCATTCAAGCCGCCTTGGAACAGCGAGAAACACCAAGATAACTGTGAGTGCTGAGTGCTGAGTAGTGAGTAGTGAGTAGTGAGTATTCCTTTCTCCTCCACTCTCTGCTGACTTGCTGCTTCTGAATGCTGAATAATACCTAAAAACAAAACAGTAGAGGGTCTTTACAACTCCTAACTCCCAACTCAGCACTCAGCACTCATTACTCATTACTCATTACTCACTTGCTGATTATGACTAATTGTAGTACATATATACTATAGAGGCGTAATTGTTCGCTAAAAACATTAGTGAATGAATATTCCTCAGAAAATGTCGGAAGTTTTCATTAGTTGTCTGTAGGGAGAAGTGCCACGATTTGATCAACAAACTGTTGATGGTCTACAACAGGCTTAGAAATGTACCCATCAGCACCACTGAGCTTGAGGAAATTTTCGCGATCGCCTTCCATCGCGTGTGCTGTGACTAAGATTATAGGTAAATTTGCAGTTTGGGGGTCAGACTTTAACATTTGGGTGATTTTAATCCCATCTACAGATTTGCCTTGATAAACACTTCTAGATAGAGAAACATCCATTAAAATGAGGTCTGCCTCTCCTGCCTGGGCAATTTTTATTACTTCTTCTACATTTTCAGTATGTTTAACCCCTAAACCGCCCCGCTTGGTCAAAATTTTAGAGAAAACGCGAGCATTAATCAGATCATCTTCAACAATCAAAACAGTTTTCATGGGAATTTTATTTATGGAGGTAAAGGGAACAGATTAAGTCAAAAGTCAAAATTAAAGAACCCAATCATAGCAATTATCTTGAGTATGGAACTGTATTGGAGTTAGATCGGTAAAGATGGATAATCATTTGATTAAACGACTTGTCTCCTTTTTAATAATGTATGTAGCTACTCGTCATCAAGGATGATACTACGGCTTTTTCTGCTCTGATAATCAAGATTGTGTTATTAATCCCATTTCATCCGTTATGCTTTGTTTGCTGCATTGTTTAGTAACACCGATTTTTGTGTAGTTCAATCTCAGGGAAAAAACTCATGGCAAAACAGTTAAACCTTCTCTCAAAGGGACAGGTAATTACAACAGCCCTGCACACGGAGATGCAACGGTCTTACTTAGAATATGCCATGAGTGTGATTGTGGGGCGGGCATTACCAGATGTTCGTGATGGTTTAAAGCCAGTGCATCGGCGGATTTTATACGCTATGCACGAACTTGGCTTAACACCCGATAGACCTTACCGGAAATGCGCCCGTGTGGTAGGGGATGTCTTGGGTAAATACCACCCACATGGCGATCAGGCTGTTTATGATGCCCTCGTGAGACTGGTGCAGGATTTTTCTAGTCGCTACCCTTTACTAGCAGGACACGGCAACTTTGGTAGCGTTGATAATGACCCACCGGCGGCGATGCGCTACACAGAAACCCGTCTAGCATCAATTGGTCATGAAGGGATGCTGACAGAAATTGGCGAAGAAACTGTAGATTTTGCTGGCAACTTCGATAATTCCCAGCAAGAACCCACAGTTTTACCTGCACAGTTGCCCTTTCTGTTGCTCAATGGCTGTTCCGGCATTGCTGTTGGGATGGCGACAAATATTCCCCCTCATAATTTAGGGGAAATTGTTGATGGGTTGATTGCCCTAATTGACCAACCTGATTTGTCAGATGAAAAGCTCATAAATTTAATTCCGGGGCCTGACTTTCCCACTGGTGGGGAAATAATTGGTGATACGGGCATTCGCGAAGCATATATCACTGGTAAAGGTGGGATTGTCTTGCGGGGAGTCGCCACAGTTGAGGAAGTTCCCGGCGGTAGAGGTAGCAAGCGGCGAACAGCAATTGTGATCACGGAATTGCCTTATCAAGTCAATAAGGCCGGCTGGATTGAAAAAATGGCTGACTTAGTAAATCACGGTCGCCTACATGGTATTTCTGACATTCGGGATGAAAGCGATCGCGAAGGGATGCGAGTTGTCATCGAACTCAAACGCGATACTAACCCCCAAGAAGTTCTCCAGCATTTGTATCACCAAACCGCCTTGCAAACTACCTTTGGGGCAATTTTGTTGGCGATAGTCGATGGACAACCCCGCCAGTTAAGTTTGCGGCAACTTTTATTAGAGTTTTTGCAGTTCCGAGAACATACCCTCAACCGCCGTTACAACTATGAGTTAGAGAAGGCACAAAGTCGGCTGCATACAGTTGTAGGGTTACTCAAAGCTTTATCCAATGTGGATGAAGTCATCGAAATTTTGCGACAAGCCGCCGATGGTAGCACAGCTAAAATTAGTCTGTGTAGCCGACTAGATTTAAGCGAAAGTCAGGCTGATGCTATTTTAGGAATGCCATTGCGTCGGATCACGAGTTTAGAACAGCAGAACTTACAGCGTGAGTTTGACGAACTCAGCACACAAATTGCTGTACTGGAAAACCTGTTGACCGATCGCAAGGAATTACTCAAGGCTTTGAAAAAAGATTTGCGATCGCTCAAAAAGAAATACGGCGATTCCCGACGTACTAAGTTAGGGGCTACCATTACAGAGGAAGTACCAAAAGGTAAAAGTGCAGACGGACAAAAAAGCTCAAGCAAAGTAGAAGTAGAACCAGAATCAGCCGAACCGCTAGAGGAAGTGATTTTAGAATCTACTCACCGGGGTTATGTTCGTCGGATTCAGCTATCTGGGAAAAAGTCCAAATTAGAAAACGGTTTAAATGATCATGACTTCATTATCCAAACCGAGTTAACCGACACCCACAAAGATTTATTAGTGCTGACCAATGGTGGTAAGCTCTACCCAGTCAAAATCGGAGATATTCCCCCCACTACAGGACGTTCACCACGGGGAACACCTCTGATTACCATGCTGACAAGTACAGCTCAAGGGACTCAAGAACCTGTGGTTAGTCGCTTTATACTCCCAACAGATTTAGGAACTCAGCAAATTGTTCTCTTGACTAAACAGGGAAGAATTAAGCGTCTGTCTTTAGAAGAACTTACTAACCTGACACGGCGGGGAATTACGATTATTAAACTCAAAGATGACGATGAATTGTTATTGACACAATTCATCAAGTCTGGGGAACACTTGATTTTAGCTAGTTCTGGGGGGCGGTTGCTGCGGTTTCCAGCCAACGACGAACAACTACCCATGATGGGACGAACGGCGATGGGTTTACAAGCATTACGCATCCTGAAATATCAGCACATGGTTGGCTGTGTGAGTTCATCAACAGCCACACACCTATTATTAGTAACGGAAGAAGGATATGCCAAACGCTTACCTCTGAATCAGCTAAAGTCAGCTAACCGTGCTGATTTGGGGACGCAAGCCATAAAATTTGCGACTAAAACAGATAATTTGGCTGGGATGGTGAGTGCGATCGCAGCGTCAGAAGTGGCGATCGTGACGAACAAAGACCGTGTAGTGCGAATACCTACAGACACTGTACCGATTTTGCCCAGAGATGCTAAAGGGGAAAGTATCCTGCAACTCAACCGGGACGAAAAAATTGTTACTGTTTCTGAAGTGCGTTCATCTTGAGGAGTGCTGTTAGCTGTAGTGCGGCGTTTAGCTGGTGCTGAGTTAGTAGGGTGCTTCAGTAGGAATAATTTCAGGGCTTTATTATGTGGGAGATAGTATATTTCCAGATCAGGGGTTGAATGCAGTGGCGTTTTCTGGGTTTGCGTGCGCCCATTGTATTGCTGTAGATTTGGGACTGTGAGGGGAATTAGGATGTATGCGGTTAGATTCCTGATGTTTTGGACAAGTCAGGAATCTGGGAATTTGATGATGCGACGATGCTCCGACCCATCGTAGGCGATCGCCAACAAACAACAGAAACGCATTAAGCTACACTATGAAACGGATAATAGGAAAGCGATCGCTAAACCCAAAAGTAATAATAAATAAACTCGTCTAGCAGAAACCATAGATTTTTTTGTAAAACTCGACTATATATGCCATTGGGGAAGGGGTATAGGGGTGTAAGGGAAAGAATTTAAAAATCTTCTGATACATTAGATAATGTTATTGCGATCGGAG
>NZ_JAYGGZ010000066.1:0-10041 GCF_034931465.1 Anabaena sp. UHCC 0399
AATAGAGTTTTCGATAGTGGTTCAGCCTTTGAAAAACAAATTGCTGCACAAGTCCCCAGCATTTTTAATCTCAACGGTGAAGATATTCCGGCTGGTATTGACAACCGCAGTGATAACAAAGGCCCAGAACCAGAAGGTGTAACTGTTGGTGTCATTAACGGCAAAACTTATGCGTTCATCGGGTTAGAACGCACTGGTGGGATTATGGTCTATGACGTTACCAATCCCCAGTCACCCCAGTTTATAGAATATGTCCCTAACGCCACTGGTGATTTAGCACCTGAAGGTCTGAAGTTTATTCCTGCTAGTGATAGTCCTAATGGTAAAGATTTACTGATTGTTGCTAACGAGGTTAGTAAAACCATCGCAGTTTATGAGGTCAATCTTTCTAATAATCTTGCACCCACTGCCTTGACATTAAGTGCAACTAATGTAAATGAAACTGTTCCAGCTAACACAGTGATTGGCACATTTAGCACCATTGACCCCAATCAAGGAGACACTTTTACTTATTCTTTCGCTAATGGTGGTAATGATAATTCATTCTTTACCATTAATGGTAATAGTTTAATTATTAACCAATCTCCAGATTTTCAAACCAAGTCTAACTACTTCATTCGTGTTGTCACAACTGACCAAGGTGGACTGAGTTTTGAGGAAGATTTAGTAATTGGTGTTAATGACATTCTAGATAGCCAGACTCAATTACTGAACCCAAAAAATGATGTCTTTAATATTACTGGAGTCAATGTCAAGGTTAAACTCAAAGTTAAACTATTGGGACGCAATTCTAATTTAGTTAATGAACTGGGAGTATATAGTGTTGATGATCAAAATGGCACAATTAATGGCATTGCTCCGGGTGCAGCAGGTTACGCTGAAGCAGCATTAGCACGCAGCCAGGCAATTTTTTCTATTATTGCGAATAATCCCAATGGCTTTGATCCTAATAATCTCAGTCGCTTGTTAGAATTTGATAGCAATCAGAATTTCAGGTTTTATTTAATTAAAAATAGTACCCTTAATACAGTTAAACAAACTTCTTCTACAAGCAATATACTTTTTTCTAACACTAGTGTTCAACAAATTACATCTTTAACTGCGGGTAGTTTTACTTTAGGTTGGACAGATGGCTCGAATAATACTAATGTATTTAATGATTTAGTAGTTAATATTACAGCCACCGACGAAACCCCAATTATAGGTGCAGGTTTACAAGGAATACAAGCAGCAGAAGTAATTGATTTACGGAGTTTTATTGGTGGTGTATCTGCAACATTTACAGTCAATAGAGAAGCTGCTTTTGATAACTTTGTTGGCTTCTATCAGGTAACTGGTGAAAATGGGGGAATTGATATTAATAATGATGGTGTAGCTGATTTGCTACCGGGACAAGCTGGCTATATCCAAGCTGCTATTAATCAACGTCTAGCAGGTGTCAACTTAACGGTAGATAACCAAGCTACCGCAAATTATACAGGTACTTTTTCTGGTGGTGGGATTTTTGCACCATTTATGATTGTCAATGGTAGACCAGAAGCTTTACTTGATACTAATGGCAGTAATGATCCGGCAGTTTATTTTCCCTACTTGGGTGCTAACCCCAATCAAGTAGACCATATTCGTTTATTAGGTGATAATGTCTTTGGTTTTGAGGATTTACCTGGTGGTGGTGACGGAGATTACAATGATGTGATTGTGCGCGTTGGTTTTAACACTATTTTCTAGTCAACAAAATTCATTCATGAGTATTTTAGCTGTCTTCAACCTTCAGAAAACAGTAATTGTGTCACTTGCTCTAAAACTTTTAATCCTTGCAACGAACCTCGAATTAGACGAGTAGCTGCAATAGGTTGGCGGATGAATGTTAGTGCTAGAGATAGAGGCTTGAGTGAACCATCGGGATTGATTGCTGCTGAGATGTCAGGGATATCATGGTGGGAATCATCACTGACTACTCGTAACATCGCTACTTCTATGCCCATTTTTTTAAAAAAGTCCAAAACAGCAAAGCCTTCCATATCAACGACATCAACACTCATCGTTTCACCAAGATAGCGTTTTTCGGTGGCAGAACAAATCACGCGATCGCTTGTTAATGATTTAACTATTTTGACTGTTGACTGGATATGTGCATTTAGTATATGACTGCATTGTTGTACTTGTTGCTGATACATACAATCTTGATACAGCACAATATCACCAACTTTGTACTGCTGCGTCAAGCTGCCACATAACCCCATAACTAAGACTCCTGGTTTGATCTCATTCCCAAAGTCTTTTGTCTTTGACCATTTTTGCAAATATTCTTTTACAGGTTTTATCCCTACTGGTATCGGTACAACATGAGGCTTTTTACCAGTCACTCGATTTAAACCGCGACACACTGCCGCATACTCTGCACCTTGCGGCACTAAAATTGTTGGCATTCCCCATTCCCCACTTCCCCAAATAGAACTCGCAAATGACACGATGATTTAATGTAGCATGACAAATAATTATGTCTTCCGCGTGATGATTTTCCAAGATGGCAAAGCTTAGTAGCGCAAAATCTGCACGAGAGCGTTTTAATATTTCCCGATTAGCTATTGAGTTCTCATGGCTGACGGTGAGTTTTTGGATTGCGGTGGCTGTAGCTGGGATTCTGGCTTTTAGTTCCCTCAAGTATGCTTTGTTTCCAGACATTACCTTTCCGGTGGTGGTGGTGAATGCTACTGCGCCTCCTTTGGTAAATGCTTTAGATACGGAAGCGAAACTCACCCAACCTATAGAGGAACGCCTGCGTTCTCTGGAAGGACTGGAGGATATTCGCTCATCTAGTTATCCTGGACAATCTGCTGTAAGTTTGTCTTTTGCTGTAGGAACGAATCTAGAAACATCAACTCGTAGTGTCGAAACTGCACTAAAGCAACTAACTTTACCCCAGGGAGCAAATTATAAAATTATTCCCCTAAACCTGAATGAATCAGCAGCCGTGAGTTATGCCATTGAGAGTTCGTCACAGAATCTCAATGATTTGACTAAGCTGGCAAATGACCAGATTATACCAGCGATCGCTAAATTACCAGGAGTGCTGAAAGTCTCGCTATTGGGTGCGGCTAGTGCAGCATCTCCTATTAATCCCACAAATCCAACTGCGGCTTTGACTCAAGGGGGAGCAAATTTAGTCAGATTTAATGGTCAAGACGCACTAGCATTTCAAGTCATTAAGCGTGGTAATGCTAATACCTTGGAAGTAGTGAGTTTAGTGGAAAAGGAAGTACAAACACTCCGCACTAACTTTACAGATATTAAACTCACCCTAGCCGCTACCCAGGCAGAATATATCCGCAATGCCACCCAGTCAACCATAGATGCGTTGATAGAAGCTATAGTTTTGGCAATTGTGGTAATTTTCCCATTTTTATGGAGTTGGCGAGCCACCCTCATTTCTGCCTTAGCAATTCCGACATCTTTGTTGGCGACGTTTATCGTCATGGCAATTTTTGGCTTTAACCTAGAAACGATTACACTGTTAGCGTTAGCCTTAGTTATTGGCAGTGTAATTGATGATGCCATCATTGATGTAGAAAACATCATGCGGCACATTGACGAAGGACAAACACCCCGCCAAGCTGCATACTCCGCTACCGATGAAATTGGCTTAACAGTCGTCGCCACGACTGCGACAGCCATAGCTGTTTTCTTACCTATTGGATTGATGGGTGGAGTAGTCGGACAGTTCTTCAAGCCATTTGGTATTACCGTTTCCGCCGCTTATATTGCTTCTACATTGGTGGCGCGGACTTTATCACCAGTGTTATCTATTTATTGGCTCAAACCACCTGCTACAACTTCCCGACGCAGGGAACTAAAAATTGGGGTTTATTTTACCCAAACTTATCGAAACTTACTCTCTTGGTCTTTGAACCATCGCACAATAGTTATTGCCTTAGCTATTCTCAGTTTTATTGCCGGGATTGCCCTAATTCCATTCATTCCCAAGGGTTTTATTCCCAAACTAGATCGGGGTGAGTTTAACATTACCTACACTGCACCTCTGCCTAAAATACCTGATTTGGCAGCTTTGCAGAGATTGGGAGTGCAGGGGAGCAGGGGAGCAGCACTTTTACCCAATCCCCAATCCCCCATCCCTAACCCCCTCAACGACTCCCTGGAGGTGGCGAAAAAATTGGAAGCAGTCGTGAGAAAATCCCCAGATGTAGAAACAGTTTTTACTACTGTGGGTTCTCGTGAGGGTGAACCAAATAAGGGAACACTCTATGTCAAGCTGAAAGAAAACCGCAGCATTAAAACGGCAGAATTACAAGACCAATTACGCACAACTTTACCTAATCTTCCCGGTGTCACTACCAGCGTGGAAGATATTCAATTTGTAGACACTGGTGGACAAAAACCTTTACAGGTATCTTTACGCGGTAATGATTTACAAACCCTAAGTAAAGCCGCCAAGACAATTAAATACCGCATTACCAAAATCCCAGGATTTGCTGATGTCACCGTCACAGGGGACGCAAATAACGAGGGTCAAGTTTTTAACATTGAACGGCTCAACAATCAACGGGTAGCATATGTTAGTGCCAACTTGGGTCAAGATTTAACTTTGGGTGATGCTACAGACAAAATTATTGCGGAAGCCAAAGGAGTATTACCTGCTGATGTCACTTTAGACCTAGGGGGAGATTCTGCCCGTCAAAGCGAAGTTTTTGGTAGTTTCGCGTCAACTTTGGTCTTATCAGCAGTGTGTATCATCGTCGTGTTGATTCTACTGTTCAAAAGCTGGGTAGATCCAGTAGTGATTGGTGCTTCCTTACCCTTAGCGGTGGTAGGAGCAATGCTAGCATTACTTTTTACCAAGAGTGACTTCGGGATGATTTCGCTAATTGGCTTTGTGTTCTTGCTGGGACTGGCCAATAAAAACGCCATCTTGCTGGTAGATTACATTAGTCAGCTACGCAAAGCAGGTTTAGAACGCACAGAAGCCATCCTGCAAGCGGGGCCAGTGAGACTCAGGCCGATTATGATGACTACCTTTTCCACCATTTTAGGGATGCTACCGATCGCCTTGGGTTTTGGTGCAGGTTCAGAATTGCGATCGCCTATGGCTGTAGCTATTGCCGGCGGTTTGGTGACTTCTACTATCCTCAGCTTGATTGTCGTTCCAGTAGTCTACGCGATTTTAGATGATTGGTTTCCCCGGTTTAAGAAGGTGAAAAACTAATGCAAGTATTTGTCACAGGGGGAACTGGTTTTGTTGGCTCTCATGTGGTGCGCTTGTTGCTGCAACAGGGATACCAAGTGAAAGCATTGGTACGCCCTAGCAGTAACTTAGGCAACCTCAAGGGGTTAAATGTAGAAATTGTCAAGGGGAATCTCAATTATCCAGAATTGTGGCAGCAGATGCTTGGTTGCAAGTATCTATTTCATGTTGCCGCCCATTATTCCCTGTGGCAAAAAGACCGCTATTTACTTTATCGTCACAACGTTGAGGGGACAGAAAATGTCTTAAATGCTGCCCAAAAAGCGGGGATTGAGCGCACTGTATATACTAGTTCCGTGGCGGCGATTGGCGTTGGTGCATCTGGTCAAGTGGTCGATGAGACTCACCAAAGCCCCGTAGAAAAGCTGGTGGGGGATTACAAAAAATCCAAGTTCCTCGCCGAACAAGTAGCCATACAAGCTATAGGTAATGGTCAAGATATCGTAATTGTCAATCCCAGCAGTCCAATTGGGGCATTAGATATTAAACCGACACCCACAGGGGAGATTATCTTGCGATTCTTGCGGCGGCAAATGCCCGCTTACGTCAATACAGGACTCAACTTTATTGATGTGCAAGATGTAGCCTGGGGACACTTATTAGCATTGCAAAAAGGTAAAACAGGCGATCGCTATATCTTAGGTCATCAAAACCTCACCCTCAAACAACTGCTAGAACAACTGGCAGATATCACAGGCATACCAGCACCCCAGCAGACTATCCCCAACTGGCTACCTCTAGGTGTCGCCTGGATTGATGAAAAGATTCTCGCCCACCTAGGCAAATATCCCTCAGTCCCCTTAGATGGCGTGCGGATGGCACAACAACCGATGTATTACAATGCCGCAAAAGCTGTTAAAGAATTAGGCTTACCCCAATCGCCTGTGAATGTCGCCCTCAAAGACGCTGTAGATTGGTTCGTGGCCAATGGATATGTCAATTAAGGTTTGTAGTAAGGACTTTAGTCATTATTTTGAGGACTAAAGTCCTCACTACGAACAAAAGATGCTTTGATCTATATATAGAGGAGTATTAAAACAAATGGCGATCAATCTGCAACAAGCTATAGATATTGGTAAGTATCTGGTAACTCAACGCCTTTTAGGACGCAAAAAGTTTCCTTTGGTATTGATGCTAGAACCACTGTTTCGCTGTAATTTAGCGTGTTCTGGTTGTGGTAAGATTCAGCATCCTACAGAGATACTCAAGCAAAACTTGACTCCAGAACAGTGCTTTACCGCCGTGGAAGAGTGCGGCGCACCAGTTGTATCAATTCCTGGGGGAGAACCGCTATTACACCCCCAAATTGACGAAATTGTCAAGGGATTAGTACAACGCAAAAAATATGTTTATTTGTGTACCAATGGGTTGTTGTTAGAAAAAAGCCTCGATAAGTTTCAGCCGTCTCCTTACTTAACTTTTAGTGTCCATCTTGATGGGATGAGGGAATGGCATGATCAATGTGTAGCCCGTAAAGGTGTGTTTGATATTGCTGTTAAAGCGATCAAAGCAGCTAAAGCCAAAGGGTTTCGTGTTACTACCAACACAACTATTTTTGAAGGTTGTGACATCAAAGAAATGCAGGAGTTTTTCGACTTCTTGGAAACCCTCAAGACAGATGGGATGATGATTTCCCCTGGTTATGGCTACGAATGGGCCCCAGATCAAGACCATTTCCTCCGGCGTGAACAAACTCGTGCCTTATTTAGAGAAATCCTCACACCCTACACATCTGGTCAAAAAAACTGGAATTTCAATCACAACCCCTTATTCCTAGACTTTCTCATCGGGGAAAAGGACTATGAATGTACACCTTGGGGTAGTCCTAGTTACAGTGTTTTAGGTTGGCAAAAGCCCTGTTATCTTTTAAATGAAGGGCATTACACTACCTTTAAGGAATTGCTAGCAGAAACCGACTGGAGTCAATACGGCCGCGCTAGTGGTAATCCCAAGTGTGCTGATTGCATGGTTCACTGCGGTTATGAACCAACAGCCGCAATGGATGCTATGCAACCGCAAAATATTGCTCGTTCTCTAGGGACTGTGTTTGGAAAGTAGTGCTGAGTAGTGAGTGCTGAGTGCTGAGTAGTGAGTAAGGAGTAGTGAGTAAGGAGTAGTGAGTAAGGAGTAGTGAGTAAGGAGTAGTGAGTAAGGAGTAAGGAGTAGTTAGTAGGAAAATGTCTATCTTGTCTACCCAGTCCCCAATCCTCAATCGCCAGGAGTTATTTAATTAATTTTGACTTTTGACTTTTGACTTTTGACTTGATTTGTCCTCAATCCCCATTAATATAGGTAATTACAAATGGCAGAAGCTAAAAATGTACTTGGTACAGACTTAGAGGTTTGCTGTACATCGCCCATGACTGGGTTTTACCGTGATGGATTTTGTTCTACAGGTGCTTATGATACAGGGATGCACGTTGTTTGCGCTCAAGTTACACCAGCGTTTTTAGAGTTTACCAAATCACGAGGTAACGACCTCAGCACACCTGTTCCTGAGTATAATTTTCCCGGATTAAAGCCTGGAGATCGCTGGTGTTTATGTGCATCACGTTGGCAAGAAGCGTTAGAAGTTGGTGTTGCTCCTCCTGTGGTGCTTGTAGCCACCCATGCTAGGGCTTTGGAAGTTTGTAATTTTGAGGATTTAACGAAACACGGCTTAACTTCTATCTAGAAAATCAGTTGAGATCAAACCTTGGGTTTCTAAATAGTGAAGCACTTGGTTAACACACTGCTCAACAGTGAATTGATCCGTTTGACAGATAATGTCTGGATTTATCGGTTCTTCGTAAGGATCAGAGATACCAGTAAAATGTTTAATTTGCCCCGCTCTGGCTTTGGCGTAAAGTCCTTTAACATCACGGGATTCACAAACTGCAAGTGCAGCTTGAACGTAAATTTCGATAAAGTTGGTAGTTGTCTGTTTCAGTTCCTCTCGAACTTGACGATAGGGACTGATCACAGCAGCGATCGCAATTATGCCATTGCGACTAAGTAAGTTGGCAACAAAGCCAATACGCTGCACATTTGTATCTCTATCTTGTTTGCTAAAGCCCAGTCCTTGAGATAGATAGGTGCGAACGATATCACCATCTAACACTTCTGTTAAGTAATTTCTCTTTTGTAGTTCTTGCGCTACACCTTTGGCGATAGTTGTTTTACCAGCACCACTTAACCCTGTAAGCCAGAGAATAGAACCGCGTTGTTTCATGTTTAGGAACTTCCAGAAAATTAATAAATTCACTGAAAAATTATATTTTATCGGAAGTGCCTTCAGTCTATTTCCTCCCAATACGGTTCGGTTAACGTTATGGGTGGGTAGAGACGTTATTATTTTGGCAAATTATCTGATCCGAACCGTATTGTATTTCTTCATACAAAAAAATCCCCCAATTCTGAGGGATTTGAGAGAAGGAGGTTTTTTCAATGAATCATCTATGCAGGAGTAGGTTGGGTACTACTTTGCAATAGTTGAATAATCGCAGTTTTTTCTAATATTCCGACTAGCACGCCGTTGTCACGAGTGACGGGTAGTGCAGATAATTTTTGTTGATCGAGTAGTTGCACTACTTCTAGTAATGGTTTATTTGATGGGATAGTGGTGGATTCAATCGATCGCATCACGTCTTTGATTTGCGTTTCTGACCACAATGTTGTACTTACAGTGCGTAAGTCATTAAGTGCGATCGCACCTACTAATTGCCCTTCATCGTTCGTGACTAAGAACCGTT
Source organism: Anabaena sp. UHCC 0399 (assembly GCF_034931465.1). Taxonomy (NCBI): domain Bacteria; kingdom Bacillati; phylum Cyanobacteriota; class Cyanophyceae; order Nostocales; family Nostocaceae; genus Anabaena; species Anabaena sp. UHCC 0399. Next base: position 8,992 of record NZ_JAYGGZ010000066.1, read on the forward strand.
GCCAGTTATTGCCTTGAACAATTTGCTGATCTGCAAACTCTCTGAGGTTTATATTAGCTGAAACCACTGGACTATTAAGTGTAACTGCATCTGCTGCTGTCAATCCTGTGAGTTTTTCTTGAAATTTAGCAAATTGCGCCGCATTACCAGCATTTCTTAATAGGAAGAAACCAATTAATAAGTTCCAGAAGTTGCTAAAGCTACCAAAAAAGAAGAGAGGAATTACACCAGAAGCGATCGCTACCCAACCAAATATTTGTCCAACTCGGCTAGCAAATGTCACACCTTTGTAGGGATTACCTGTAATCTTCCAGACAATGGCTTTGAGGATATTACCGCCATCTAAAGGTAAGCCAGGAATGAGGTTAAACAAGGCTAAAGCTAGGTTTACAGATGCTAGAACGCCGAGAATAGCTGCTACGGGGCCGGAGATGGGACTGGTAACACCAACTACTGTGACGATACCGCATAACAACAGGCTGACTAAAGGCCCAGCGATCGCTACCCAAAAGGCTTCCCCTGGGGTTTTCGATTCTTTTTCTAAGCTAGCCAAACCACCAAAAATAAATAGTGTAATTGAATTTACGCTAATTCCCTGACGTAAGGCTACAAAGCTATGTCCTAACTCGTGGGCGACGACAGAGGCAAACAATAACAACGCTGTCGTCAATCCTAGTATTAAAGCTAATCCCCCAGACAATTGGGGAAATTGTGCCATGAGTCCACCGCTATAACTCCAGGTTACTAATCCCAGAACCAGAAACCACGATGGATGGATGTAAAAGGGAATACCGAAGAGATTCCCAACGCGAATTGTGCCGTTCATGTCGTTTACCTTTGATTTCAACGGCGAGAGTTGTTTTTTTAACCCTCTCGTTGTTTCAAGTGTAACAAAGTATTAAGCAATTTTAATATTTGTAATGGTAGTAGTGTCCGGCTGATTAGGTGCGGTTATTAGGAAAACTGTGCTGAGTGCTGAGTGCTGAGTGCTGAGTGCTGAGTGCTGAGTGCTGAGTGCTGAGTGCTGAGTGCTGAGTGCTGAGTGCTGAG
>NZ_JAYGGZ010000066.1:10084-36504 GCF_034931465.1 Anabaena sp. UHCC 0399
GAGTGCTGAGTGGGGAGTAGGGAGTAGGGAGTAGGGAGTCAATATTTATTCTCCCTTGTTTCCCAATCACTCAATTTTGTGTTAGTTTTTCTGCCTACTGGGGCAGTATAAAGTACCAAAAAATTAACTCCGGATCAAGATGTTTTCTATATCAAAATCAAAATTTCCAACTGTCTGGCCAATTAATTATCGTCATCTTGGGGCGATCGCTGCTTTAATTTTAATTAGTTTGTTGAGTTCATTCAGTGGCGTATCGTCTGTACACAGTATCTCTAACTCTTGGGATGGCTTCTTGTGGGGACTGGCAGATCCAGTTTTGCGCTTGGATAGTTTTGTGAGCATCTTAGCGATGGGTTTACTCTCTGGGAATATGGTTCATAGTTCCCTGATGACTGTCTCTTTTATATTTGCCGCAATGGTGGGAATAATACTGCATCTGTTACAAATCAATTTATTTGGTGCAGAGATAGCGATCGCTGTTGCTACTATTGCTTTGGGTGGAATATTGGTAATGCCTAATCAACGTAATTGGGTGATTGTAGTTGTATTAGGCGCGATCGCTGGTACATTCCTAGGTTATGTTGAGACTCAATCTCTGCTCGGTGTAGGTTTATTACCAACGTTAACCTATATATTAGGTACAATTTTGACTTTGTATGCAGTTGCCACAAGTGCTAAACAAATAGTTAACTCCATCAACAAGGAAAAAATTCAAAATGCTTTATTTTGGACAACTCGCTTTGTAGGTTTTGCTGTTTGCGGAATCGGTATGGTATTTCTCAGCAGCTTAATTGCTTAATCACCTTGGGGGTAATCATTCCATAAGGTGGTATTCTCTCGCAAACTTTGATGATTACCGTTACCCAAAATTAAATGATCCAGCAACGGTATCCCTAATAACTGCGCCCCTGCTAACAATTGGTGCGTTAACTCTATATCTTCTGGGCTGGGTTCTAAGTTTCCTGAAGGGTGATTATGAGCGACTATCGCCCGTGTTGCGCCTTGACGAATTACTTCTCGAAAAATCTCGCGGGGAGAGGCTAAGGTTTCGGTGGCTGTACCGATGGTAATTACTTGTGTACCCAGTAGACGATTTTTCACATCTAATAATAGGACAGCAAAACGTTCTTGTGCTTGCCACATTAAATCTTGACTCAACGCCGCAGCTGCCACAATTGGGCTATCAATGGGTGTACGGTCTAAGGGGCGAGAGTGGAAAGCCCGTTTACCCAATTCAATTGCGGCTAAAATAGTTGTGGCTTTAGCGGGGCCAATTCCAGGTATTTGCATTAATTCAGCAGGTGTCACTTCTCGCAACACTGCTAAGGGGTCACGTTGATGTTTGCCCAATTCTTGTAAGATATATTGTCCTAAACCTACGGCTGAAAGTTTACCTGGCCCTTGTCCTGTCCCTAAAAGAATTGCTATCAATTCAGCTGTGGCTAGGATTTTGGGGCCGTGACTCATTAAACGTTCGCGGGGACGCTCATTTTCAGGTATATCAGCAATTCTCAGGCAATAGGTCATAAAACAACTAAAAAATAGCCACTTATGTAGATGCAACTATTTTTAGTTATGCCCTGTTTGCGATCGCAATTATCCTATCTTGAGCAAATCTTTAAATTTTAGAGATGATATTGTTTCTGCACGTTAGCAGAATTAAGGCTTCTGACGGTTATAAGGTAGTTTCTCTAGTAATATTCCCATTGCACAGGTATTTGTCACCCCAGCAAAGACTAATCCGCTACCTACAAAACCACTCAAAATTAAACACCAAGGTGAGACAAATGCACCAAGCACAGTTCCGATGACAACTAATGAACCTGCAACAATTTGTACTTGTCGCATCGTGCTAATTGGCGCATGAAGATTAATTTCGGTTGGTAAACCTGCTGCTTTCCAAGTTGGTAGTCCTCCTCGCAGTTGATAGACGTTGTGAATATCTGCGGCGATCAACTTTTTGGCTGCTTGGGCGGAACGATTCCCCGAACGACAGTATAAAACTATGGGTTCTCCTTGTGAGGTTACTTGGTTCGGCTGCAAATTAGACAGAGGAAGTAACTTTGCACCGGAGATATGTTCTTCTGCATATTCAGAAGGTTCGCGCACGTCAATTAGTAAGACGTTGTTGTAGTCCAGCCATTGTTTGAGTGTGACTGCATCAATTTCAGCGAGTTTTTGAGTTTGTGTCATAATTCCTGATTTTGAATTTTGAATTTATTAGACTGCTCGTCCGCAGAGTTGATTGGCTGGTACTGCTTCCATAATCTTTGTCGGATTGGGTAGGTTTAAATTACCCATCAATTTGATAAAATCTGAGCGATCGCGTCCTACAAACCGAGGATTAAATTTTTTCTCCTCGCCAATAGTTGAAACCATGTGTCCCCGATAATCGTGTCCTGGATAAACGAGTGTGGTATCAGGTAGGGTGAATAAATTTTGGGTAATGCTGTTGTAAAGCGTTCCTGCATCACCGCCTTGAAAATCTGTGCGTCCACACCCGCGAATCAGTAGGTAATCCCCTGTTAGCAAATGGGTTTTGTTCACCAAATAAGCCATGTGACTGTCAGTGTGTCCTGGGGTGGCGATCGCTTCAATCACAACTGACCCGATTTCCCAGGCTTCACCATGCTGAGTTTTCCGGTCAGCACAGACTGCATTCGCCCCCATCGGTACAATACTCTGACATCCTGTTAACTCCCGCAGTTTCCCAGACCCAGTAATATGGTCGGCGTGGATATGGGTTTCTAAACAGTAACGCAGGGTCAAACCCAGTTCCTCAATTAGCTTTTGGTCGCGTTCGACTTGTTCTAGCACTGGATCAACTAAAATGGCAGTGTTGCTTGTCTCATCTGCAATCAAATAAGTGTAAGTGCTAGTTTCTGGATCAAATAGTTGTCGAAAAAACATAGTCTCAACTCCTAGACAATGATCATGCTGGCTCTTTCATACTATACTACTATATAGTAATACAACATAAACATGGTACAATAGCTAGTGTCAACAAAAAATCTACTGAAAGTGATTGCACTATGCTCGAATCGTCTCCTACGACACTCACACCCATTGCAGAGTATTTCAAAGTTTTATCTGAGGTGAGTCGCTTACAAGTTTTGTGTGCGTTGAAAACAGGTGCAAAAAATGTCACCGAAATTATGGAAATTACACAACTTAAACAAGCTAATGTTTCCAAGCACCTGCAAATTTTGGCGCAGACAGGTATTATCAAGCGTCAACCCCAGGGCGTGAGTGTGTTTTATGAAATTTCTGATCCGATTATTTTTGATTTGTGCGAGTTAGTTTGTCAGAGTTTATCAGTTCGATTAGCGCAACAGTCACAACAAATAAAGCAACTGGAAAATAGTGCGTTAGCCACTAGCGATGGGCTACGCGTTAACCTAGGCGATCGCCGCTAATTTTGTCATGTATCAAGCCTTTCAACCACAGAGACACGGAGACACGGAGAAATTGCTTTGAGTCTCTCTGTGTCTTAGTGTCTCTGTGGTTCAATATTTTTTACCACTAATTGCACAGTAAAAACCATTAGAGGTAAACTAAAGCCAATCTACTTAAAAGTCAATTAGTAATTATTTTCGTTAAATTGGGATCACAATCAAAGCGTGAGGATTGATACGAGATGCGTGTTCTACTGGTATATCCAATATTTCCCAAAACCTTTTGGTCATACGAAAAAATTCTGGCTTTAGTTGATCGCAAAGTGCTGTTACCACCATTAGGTTTAGTCACAGTAGCGGCGATTCTGCCCCAAGAATGGGAATTTAAGCTGGTGGATCGCAACATTCGTCCAGCCACAGAAGAAGAATGGGCGTGGGCGGATCTCGTGATTTTCTCCGCGATGATTGTCCAGAAACAAGATTTATTAGAACAAATCCAAGAAGCCAAGCAACGCGGTAAGTTGGTAGCTGTTGGCGGACCTTATCCTACATCTACACCCCATGACGTGGAGAATGTTGGGGCAGATTTTCTGATTTTGGATGAAGGGGAAATCACCCTACCGATGTTTGTGGAAGCAATTCAACGAGGGGAAACCTCCGGTAAATTCCGCACCGCAGAAAAACCAGATGTAACAAGTACACCCATCCCCCGCTTTGATTTACTAGAATTTAATGCTTATGACATGATGTCGGTGCAGTTTTCTCGCGGCTGTCCCTTCCAGTGTGAATTCTGCGACATCATTGTGCTGTATGGACGCAAACCCCGCACCAAAAATCCAGCCCAACTATTAGCAGAGTTAGACTACCTCTATGAATTGGGTTGGCGGCGGGGTGTGTTCATGGTAGATGACAACTTTATCGGTAACAAGCGCAATGTGAAGCTGTTGCTGAAAGAGTTAAAAGTCTGGATGGCAGAACATCAGTATCCGTTTAAATTTGATACTGAAGCTTCCGTTGATTTAGCACAAGACCAAGAAATGCTAGATTTAATGGTTGAGTCTGGGTTCTCCGCCGTATTTTTGGGAATTGAAACCCCAGATGAAGATAGCTTGCAAATGACGAAGAAATTCCAAAATACTCGGAGTTCCTTAACTGATGCAGTGCAAACCATCATCAAAGCTGGGTTACGCCCAATGGCTGGGTTTATTATTGGATTTGATGGTGAAAAAGCAGGCGCAGGCGATCGCATCGTCAGATTTGCTGAACAAGCTGCAATTCCCTCTACCACCTTTGCTATGTTGCAAGCCTTACCCAACACAGCATTATGGCATCGCCTGAAGAAAGAAGGCAGATTACGGGAAAATCAAGAAAGTAACATCAACCAAACTACGTTGATGAATTTTATCGCTACCCGTCCTTTAGAAGATATTGCTAGAGAGTACGTTGAAGCTTTCTGTGCTTTATATGATCCTGTGAAATATTTAGATCGCACCTATCGTTGTTTCCTGATGTTGGGTGCGCCACGTTATAAAACACCATTCAAGATGCCAGAGTTGGTAGTAGTTAAAGCCTTATTGATTGTAATTTGGCGACAAGGTATTAAACGAGAAACTCGCTGGAAATTCTGGCATCACCTGTTTAGCATCCTCAAGCATAACCCTGGAGTTGTTGAACATTACATTTCAGCTTGCGCCCACAACGAGCATTTTCTAGAATATCGTCAAATTGTGCGTGACGAGATTGAAAAACAACTGGCAGAATACTTAGCCCAAGGTGCAGAAACCCCCTATGTACCTGTAGTAGAGGCTAAGGCTGAAGCTGTTGTGAGTTAGTGCTGAGTGCTGAGTGCTGTTAGCGGTAGCGGGGCGTTTAGCCCGTGCTGTTAGCAGTAGCGCGGCGTTTAGCCGGTGTTGAGTGTTGAGTGCTGAGTAGAGACGTAGCAATGCTACGTCTCTATCAGGTTTCTCGGTATGAGTGCGAATGGGTGAAAATAGAATAAACGCGATCGCACTTTACCAACGATGCAGATTACTCAGAGTCTCCACACAGCAATTCTCGTGACTAACTTAGAACGGGCGGAAAATTTCTACAGCCAGGTTTTGGGCTTATCCAAAATCGACCGCACTTTAAAATATCCCGGTGCATGGTATCAAGTGGGTAACTATCAAATTCACCTGATAGTTGCATCGGATGTACCTACAGAAAAACCCAACGACAAATGGGGACGCAATCCCCACGTTGCTTTCTCGGTTGCAGATTTAGACGCAGCCAAACAAGAATTACTCAATCAAAATTATCTCATACAAGCCAGTGCTTCTGGTCGTGCTGCTATCTTTGTCAAAGATCCAGATGGAAATGTGATCGAACTGAGTGGGGGATAGGTGACAGGTGACAGGTGACAGGGAAGTAAAGAAAGAATTAATATTGACTATTGAAAAGTATTGCCTACATTTACACTGATCCTTTATTAGAAACCTCTCCCGTGTCAATTGATTGGGGACGAGAGGTGGATTTGGTGTATGCGGATTTGGGTATGCGATCGCAGTTGCAACAACTACTAATAGACTGCGAAACTCAATCTGTCGATTGTCTGCTGGTGCGTCGATTGGAAGAATTGGGGGATAATGTAGAAGAAGTTAGCGATCGCCTAATTCAACTCGAAGCTATGGGTGTGGCTGTCATCGCTACAGAACAAGCCTACAACTCAGCAACTTCTCATCTGCGTGCAGACTTGCTGAAGTTACTTCATGAAATTCAACTCCAGCAACGTAGCCGGCGCATCCGTCAAGGACACGCCCGTAATCGTCTTGAGGCTGCACCGCCTCCCGGTAAACCTCCCTATGGTTATCGTCGGGGTAAGGGTAAATACACGATAGATCGCAGCACATCGCCAGTAGTGAAAGATTTTTTTGATCACTTTTTACTCTACGGTTCTCTCAGGGGTGCTGTGCGTCATTTAGGGAAAAAGTACGGTAAGAAAATTTCTGTGACTACTGGTAAGCGGTGGTTGACTAATCACGTCTATCGGGGTGATACGGCTTATCACAATGGGGAAATTATCTCTGATACCCATATTTCTATTATTTCTAGAGAAGAAGCCGCCCAAGTTGACCGGATTCTTCGCCGGAATAGTCGTTTACCATCTCGCGCGGCTAGTGCGCCCCGTTCTTTAGCGGGGTTGGTTGTCTGTCAGCAGTGTCAGTCACACATGACAATTACCCGTGTAACTCAACGCCGTCAAGATAAGGAATATCTATATTTACGCCCCATTAGTTGTCCACAAAGTCCCAAGTGTCGGGCTATTGCTTACCAAGAAATTTTAGAACGCACCATTGAAAAGGTTTGCTGTGATTTAGCCCCAGCCGTAGCGGGGTTGAATTCGCCGCAGTTAGATGGAGTTAAAAATAGTATAGGAGATGCGATCGCTCGTCAGCAAGAAATCCTCGAACAGTTACCCACTTTGATAGAAACTGGTGTTTTAGATACAGAAACAGCAAAGTTAAGAGCTTACAAACTCCGTACAGAAATATCTGCACTCCAAGCCAAGTTAGCCACTCTCCCCCCAGTCAATTTGTTATCTGTGGCGCAGGCGGTTTCCATCCCTCAATTTTGGCTAGATTTATCAGAAGCAGAACGACGATTTTATTTTCGAGAATTTATTACACAAATCGAGATTGTCCGGCAAAATCAAGATTGGGATTTGCAGGTAATTTTTATTTTTTAACCTGATAACGCCATTATCCATGTTTGTAGTAAGGACTTTAGTCCTTTAACGTCTTAATGTTGGTTTACAACATCATCATGTAATTAAGCAAACTCATCATATTGTGGACTAACATCATTACGCTTCTTCCGACTTCACCGAAGACTTAGGACGCTTACCAGAATTACGCACATTCACAACCCTACCAATTAACTCAAACCAAAAAGGCGCACCCATTGAAATCGCTACACCACTGAGTAACCAACCAAAAACCATAGTTAAATAACTATTAATTAACACAGGATTTTTTTTATCTGACGTCAAGCCAAGCTGCTGCTCTAAGTTCACCTTGTTCCAACCAATTGGTAAAGTAATTTCTTCCAAAATACTATTTGTTTGTTCTCTCAGCAGTTTTATTTCTTCAGTTGAATTAACACTATTTGTCTGAACTACTTGTCCCGCATTACTGGCAATCACTGTACGAATTGCTGCATCTTTAGATAAAATACTCACAATGTGAAATGTATCTGCATTGGCAATCACTGCAATACTAAAACCAATTAATAATGCTACGCCTTTGGCATTTCTTCTATAAACACCAGAGGCTCTTTCCATTGAATTATCAAAGGTTGCTGCAATTTCTTGGCGAAGTATATTAACACCTTCTTCTGTAGTTTTAGCTTTTAATTGAGCGCGTTTTGCTAATGTCGCCATATTGTCTACTACAGATTCTGGCAGTCGGTTACTGAATGTTTCTAGTTTTTGACAGAGAGATTGAAATGTTTGGTAAGCTTCACTTTCTTTATCTTTAAATTCATTGATAAATTCTTGTTGTAGTTCACTACCTACATTAATTAATTGCACAACCTCATTAATGTTTGGTCTTAAACCCTGTAAACAAATGGTTTGCTCAATATCATCAAAAATATCTTTTCTTAACAGTTTTAATCGCTGGAGAGCTTTGTGAATAAATTGATTATCTGGCATATCTAAGGCAAATATTTCGATAAATCTATCTAAACTCCTTGCCATGCGACTCAGACTAATGATTAAATCGGTTTTGTCTTTTTGGTAGTCATTAATAATTGTTTTAAATTCGTACTCTACTTTTTGTCTAAAATCTTGCTCAATATTGTCTAAAAATTTACATACTTCATCATCTGCATGGTATGACTGTTCACCTAATTTTATTAAAATACTCTGAACATCATGCAATTGTTGGTAAGCAAAATTTATTAATCTTGACTCAGTTAACTTTTGTACCAACTTAGGAATACCCAATGTTTCCATAAGGGTGGTAGCAAAGGTATCCGCAGGAATGTATGAAGGCGCACTATGTTTTTCTCCTTGCTGATTCTTGGATATGCCAAAAATACTGAGAGTCCGCTTTTTTCCAGATAGAGATAACTTGACTGGAAGAGTAGATAGAAACCAAATCAACTTACGAGGTAAGATAGTGAGAAAGCCTTTTGCTTCTTGATTAACACTTTTAATTAAAGGGTGATTGTATAAGTCGTTTACTAGTTCAATGATGCTGTCTTCCTCTGATTGACTAACATCACCTGCAATCAGAATTTCAATTGATTTTTTTAAATGCACAGCACGCCACTGTAATACAGTAGTAATTAGTTCCTGAATTTCTGAGGCTAATAAACTTAGAATTAAGTAAATAAAGACTAATCCAATGGTGATATCAAGTACAAACGGTAGTGTCATTGACAAATTCCTTAACTGGTAAATAGCACATCCTGGTTGGCAATATTTGTATCATTTTTAGCAAAAAAAAATTGTTAAATAAATTGAATCAAATCTTAGACAATTTTCTAAAAAATTATCGCTGTCCAGAGAAAATTGAGCTAACCTTGGAATTTAGTATTTGTTCAGCACAAAGGTTGTTACTAGGTGGCAACAACTGAGTTTAGTAAAATGATGATCATAGAATATGCGAGAAGGAAGCTTTATTTGGGGTCATCTAGAAAAACAGCACCGCACGGCTGAAAAATGGATTGACTGGTTATGGTTAGTAGTGTTGCTAATAGCAGCCTTACTCTTGTTTAGCGTTAATCTGGGAGACTTACCTCTAAGGGATTGGAATGAAGGGACTGTTGCACAAGTTGCCAAGGAAATTTGGCGCGCCCCAGCTGATGAGATGCGTTGGTTATACCCAACATTAGGGGGGCAAGCTTACCATAATAAGCCACCTTTGCTGCACATCCTGATTGCTACCGCCTACTCTCTCGGCGGCGTGAGTGAGTGGACAACACGTTTACCAGGAGCAATTATCACGGCTTTATCAGTACCTTTACTATATTGCTTGAGTCGAGAGATATTTCGCCATCGTTGGGCAGCTATTTATAGTGCCTTAGTTTATTTAACAATGCTACCTGTGGTGCGTCATGGACGGCTAGCAATGTTAGATGGAGTAGTGGTGAGTTTTTTGTTGGTGATGATATTGTGCATATTGCGATCGCGCCGAGATTTACGCTACTGCTTAGGTATAGGGTTGAGTTTTGGGCTAATTTGTTTAACTCAAGGACTTGCAGGTATTTTATTAGGTGCTGTGGCGATCGCCTTTTTATTTTGGGATACACCCAGATTACTAAATAACCGCTATCTCTGGATAGCAATTGCCTTGGGGATGTTACCTGTAGCGGGTTGGTATGTAGCGCAAATCATGCACTATGGTAACGATTTTTTCCAAAATGCCTGGCTAAATCAATCTCTTAATCAAAGTAATTTGACTCTGGATAATTCCCAAGCACCTTGGTTTTATCTTGTAGAACTGCTCAAATGGACTTGGCCTTGGTTAATTTTTTTACCACAGACTGCTAATTTAGTTTGGGAAAATCGCAATCTTAGTTGGGCAAGACTCATACTAGTGTGGTGTGGAGTTTATTTACTGCTGATTTCCTTGATGGGTGCTAAATATTCTTGGTACATCTTGCCAATTTACCCCTGTTTAGCCTTAGCTTTCGGCACACAGTTAGCAGAAATAGAAAACTTACCTTTATTTTCCACCTATCCCCGTACTTGGGTAGCTGGTTTATCCATCCTGGCCGTCGCAGCATCTTTTGGCAGCATTTACTTTAGTTGGGGAACACATCCCAAAACAGACTTACAGCTAATTTTTGCAGCTGTCGCTTTAACAATGATATTAGCGGCTATTTTGGCAGAACGCGGTGATGGGCAATTTCTCAAGATTTTATTTTGGGGAACTTATATTTCCCTATTACTGTTAATGAAATCTAACTACTGGGTTTGGGAATTGTGGGAAGCTTATCCAGTCAAACCAGTAGCCGACATGATTAACCGCGTCAATCCCAGTGTCACCAATATTTATACATCTTTTCCCCAGCATCGCCCATCATTAAACTTTTATAGCGATCGCACTATCATTCCCGCTTCTGTTGATAGACTGCAATATTCTTGGCAATACGACAGACAACCCTACTTACTTATAAACGCCTCTGCTATCCAAAAACTCCACTTAGATTCTATGAAATTGCTTGATGAAGCCGAAGGCTGGAAACTAATCACCAAAGAAACCAAGCGGTTGTAAAGGGGTTGGGGACAAATCAATTCAAAATTCAAAAGTCAAAAGTCAAAAGTCAAAATTAAATAACTGGGCATCGGAGATTGGGGATTGGGGTAAAAACTCCCCTGCCCCCTACCTCTTCCCATTTCCTTCAATCTTCTCTACTGGTGTTAGCTGTTGTACTTCGTCATGTGTCGCTTTTTGAGTAATGGTAATCATCCCGAAGACAATGGCAGTGCTGACTACCAAAGCTACTAAAGGACGCTTACATAAAACAAAATCGCGGATAATTCTGGCTAAAGGACTGCTTTGACGACGTAGTGCTGAACAAATCATCATTTGATTCAGAGCAAATGGATCGCGTACATAATGTCCGCTTTGACAAACCACCAATCTTTCTTGACAATACGGACAACTAAATAAGCCAATATAAGCTCTAAACACTTTTGCCTTAGTATGTCTTTGGCAAATGGGGCAAATAACATAATGATTATCAAAGGTGTGTGTATTCATCTACCTCGTCCGCTTAGTCCATTTACGCGCTCTACTAATATGCTTGTATTCAATTCCCTAGTTATGCTGAATGACTTTGGTCAGTATGTATAATGGTATTCATTAATTACACACTTAGTCATCAATACTGAGAATTACTCAATGGCTGCAACAAGAGGATAGCTATGCTGAGGCAAGGATGGTTACTATTACTGAATCTCAGTTTTGACAATACCTTATGGTTTAGACAATAAAAATAGTAATTACCCATACCTTGCTATTGAGCGTTGCTCATTAACCATCAGTTCTCTCTTATTTAACCATTATCTCCAGAAAAATTTGGAGTAGCAAAAATTTTTTTAACCAAAGCAATCTAGTTGTCTGGTTGATAAATAATGCCTGACAATAAGAAGTAACAGCTAAAAATTTAAACTTACTCCTACATTTACTTCGTTTTTCCATGACTCTATTGCCTCCTGCCAATCTGGGGAAGGCAAAGGAACAACTTGCCTTGCCTATACCTTCTAGCCGTTTATTACATCTCGTTAACCGTTTTCAACTGTCTCCAGAAACCGTCGTGCTGTTTTTAGCTCTGATTATTGGCGGTAGTACGGGTATGGGTGTGGTAACGTTTCACTATTTAATCGAGTTTATTCATGATCTATTGCTAGAAAATTTCATGGGTGCGATCGGGGTTTGGGGTGCTTGGACTTTAGCTTGTGTGCCTACTTTGGGCGGATTAGTTGTAGGGTTTATGCGCTGGCGGACTCAAGACTTTGGCCCTGGACTATCATCTTTGATTGCAGCCTCTGATGGTACGGAGATGAAGCGACAACTGCGGCCAGTCACCAAAATGTTAGCTGCATCGGTTTCTTTGGGCAGTGGTGCTTCTTTGGGGCCAGAGGGTCCGAGTGTGGAAATTGGTGCTAATTTCGGGATGTTGCTATCTTTAATCCTGCAAGTCTCACAAGAGAGGCGGCGTTTATTGTTGGGGGCTGGTGCGGCGGCTGGATTAGCTGCTGGATTTAATGCCCCAATCGCCGGGGTATTTTTTGCTTTAGAAGTAGTTATGGGGACAACATCTTTTGCTACTTCTGCGGTGAGTATTGTTTTACTAGCAGCAGTTGTTGCAGCTTTGATTGCTCAAATTGGTTTGGGGGCGCAACCTGCTTTTGCTTTACCTGTGTACGAAGTCCGCAGTCCTTTAGAGTTACCTATTTATTTAGGCTTAGGTTTGGGTGCTAGTTTAGTTTCTTTGGTTTATACACAATCAATTAGTTTGGCAAAGGCTTGTTTTGCTGGTTCAGTTCCAGGATTTAATTTTTTAGGTAAAATTCCTCAACCAATTCATCCTATTATTGGTGGTGTAATTATCGGTGCAGTGGCTTTACAATTCCCTCAAATTTTGGGTATTGGTTATGGTACAGTCCAAGCCATGCTGCAAGATGTAGAATTTTCCCTAGATTTACTTCTAGCTTTACTAGTAGTTAAGTTGTTGATGACTGCTATTAGTGCAGGTAGTGGTTTTGTAGGGGGTTTGTTTGCACCAGCAATGTTTCTAGGGGCTTCTTTGGGTTCAGCATACGCCAAAATTTTGCCCCTCATCATTCCCAGCATTAGTGGATATATGGCCGCACCCCCAGCTTATGCAATGGTAGGGATGGCTGCCGTACTAGCTGGCAGTGTGCGCGCACCATTAACGGCAATTTTGATGCTGTTTGAACTCACCCGCGACTATAGAATTGTTCTACCTTTGATGGCGGCTGTAAGTTTAAGTGTATGGTTAGTAGAACGGATCAAACCAAATGCTAACTCTAATTCCAACCTCCAACAAATTGGTCTTTCGGAATTGAAAGACGAAAAGGTAGAAATTTTGCAGCAAATTTTAGTAGAGGATGCCATGCTTTCTTGCCCAAAGACACTACCTGCAAGTTTAGGGGTGTTAGAAGCAGCAAAAGAAATGACCCGCGATCGCACACGTAGTGCTTTAGTAATTAATGAAGCGGAACAGTTGGTTGGTATCCTCTCTCTAGAAGACCTCAATCGTACCCTTGCTTTATGGCAAAATTCCCCTAATTCTTCCATCGAAAGCCAGAATAATTTAGCCAGCCAAACCATCATAGATATCTGTACCACTGAAATCCTTTACGCTTGGCGTGATGAACCTTTATCTGAGGCTTTTGATCGAATGACTCTCAGAGGTTTGCATCAATTACCAGTGGTTGCACAAGGTAACCATGATCTGATTTTAGGCTTGCTAGATCGAGAGCAAATTGCACTAACTTGTGAATTGGCATTCACACGTAAAGCAATTTATGGGTTAGTCAATAGTCAATAGTCATGAGCTAATTAACTGCTTCTACAATTATGCTGTAGAAGCTTAAGACTGTTGACTATTGACTATTGACCGTTGATTATTTATTATGCTGTAGCTTCCTCTGCTTCCACACCTAGCTTTTCATCTTCATCTACTTGTCGCAGACGAATGTGCTTCTTCCCTAAAGTAATGAGAAACTCATCACCTGGTTTGAGGTTCATTTGTTTGGTGTAAGCTGAACCAATTAACAAGTTACCATTTGATTGCACACTAATTCTATAGCTAGCACTGCGTCCACCGCGTCCATTGGCATTGGGTGCGCTGTCTAACTGAATCCCTTCAGCATCAATTAAGGCATTCAAGAATTTCATCATATTAACGCGCTCTACACCATTTTTAGTAACGGTATAGTAGCCACACTGCTTCGCTTTTTCTTCTTTGCTAAGGCTCTCTAGCTCTTTGACTTTTTTGAGCAGTTCTTCACCGAGTAGTGGTTCAATTTTTTTCTGTTTAGGCATCAACTTAGGGCAAAAATCAATGGTTGAAGTAGTTGAATCAATTTCATTTTAGCTGACTTGAGCTAATAGGAACAGTATCCTTTAGTTTTTATCTCAGCCTAGCCAAGTATATTACACTCACAGGTAAAAATGTTGCAAAATTTCCAATATTCATCAGACAATCTATTTTTGAGAATGCTGATAACTATATTTAGTTAGTTGATCACTGCTAAACTATATTTATTTAAGTTTTCTAAAGTGGGGCAAAAAAACTTATCTATTTACTTAGATTGATCATTGGAGCGTAAAGTGATAAGCAAAACTGATCCTTAAGTCAATAGTCATTAGGATGATGCGGTATCTAGGGTTGGTAATTGCTAATTGGGAAGAAAATATTGTCTTACCAATTACCAGTCATTACCCTGAAACTCATACAACCAACATTAGGTTATTACTATGGACTGTTGACTAATGACTAATAACTAATGACTAATACCAATGAAACTAACTACTAAAGGACATTACAGCGTCAAGGCGTTGCTTGACTTGAGTTTGCAACCAGATTATGGGCCTGCATCAGTGAAAGTGATATCCAAACGCCAAGATATCCCAGCTCCATACCTAGAGAAATTGCTAATAGAAATGCGTCGTGCTGGACTTGTCAAATCAATTCGGGGTAGTGTTGGCGGCTACCAACTAGCCAAGAAACCAGTCCAAATCTCTATAGGACAAATTTTAGAAGCAGTGGGTGAAACTATTACAAACTTACCTCGTCACACTCCCACCCCAGCACAAACAGAAGATTGGGTGACATTTAGCCTATGGCAAAGACTCAACCAAAAACTCAAAGAGGCTTTATACAGTATTACTCTGGCAGATTTATATTACGATGCTCGTAGTTGGCAAGCATCCCTAGGAGAAGAAGCAAGTTTTGTGGTTTAGTCATTAGTCATTAGTTTGTCTCCTCTGTCACCTGTCTCCTCTGTCACCTGTCTCCTGTTCCCTATTCCCATTCAAACGTGTCATCAGCTATTGTTCTCCTCATTGCGGCAATTTTAGATTACTTAATAGGTGATCCTTGGGGTTGGCCTCATCCGGTGCAAGTGATGGGGTGGATAATTTCTCGCTTGAGTAAATTTTTTCTGCAACTGAGCCACCAATCTCTCACACAAAGGATAGCCGGAATTATGCTAGCTTTGTTTTTAATCATTGGTAGTGGTGGTGTAGGTTGGTTAATAGTTCAAGTAGCTAGATGGTTACATCCACTGTTAGCGATCGCCACTGAAAGTATTCTTTTAGCTAGCTGTTTTGCTTTTAGAAGTTTGCGAAATGCCGCAGTTGATGTTTTAAAACCATTAACAGCCGGAGATTTAACATTAGCTCGCCAAACTTTGAGTAAGTATGTAGGCAGAGATACCGAAACCCTATCAGAATCAGAAATTTTGCGTGCCGTTTTAGAAACAGTCACAGAGAATGCCACCGATGGGGTTATCGCTCCACTTTTTTATGCAATTATTGGTGCTTTTATTCCCGGTGTGGGGCCAGTTCCCCTAGCGTTGGCATACAAAGCTAGTAGTACCCTTGATTCAATGGTGGGTTATCGAGAACTACCTTATACATATATAGGATGGTTCAGTGCGCGGTTAGAAGATGGCTTAACTTGGTTGCCTTGCCGTCTTACAGTTCTAACTTTAGGCTTATTATCAAGAAACCCTTTATATGTATGGCGCATTTGTTACCGAGATGCAATTGCTGATCCTAGCCCCAACTCAGGCTGGAGTGAGTGCGTTTATGCAGCGATTTTGGGTGTACAAATGGGAGGTACAAATTGGTATCGGGGAGTTCCCAAACCGAAACCTCTGTTAGGTGATCCCATTTATCCCATTAAACCCACTCACATTGACCATGCTTTACAACTAACTAGATATTGCTTTTTACTATGGTTGGGAATTGCGATCAGCTACGCTGGGTGGAACGCCATCGCCGTCCTTTTGTTACCCTAAACAGATAATAGGTAAAATCTGCCCTAAGCATCTGCTTTTTTCTCCCTAGCCCCACTTCTCAGAAGTTATTTAATTTTGACTTGATTTGTCCCCAGTCCCTCTGAACACTATGTCTACGCCTGTCAAAGTGGTTGAAATCCTGTCCTCAGAAGACTTACGTCGGACTTTAACGCGTTTGGCTTCTCAAATTATTGAAAGAACCCGTGATTTATCTCAATTGGTATTGATTGGGATTTATACCCGTGGAGTACCGCTAGCTGAACTATTAGCACGTCAAATTGAGGCACTGGAAGGTATAAATGTGGCAGTGGGAGCATTAGATATTACTTTCTATCGAGATGATCTCGATCAAATTGGTTTGCGAACTCCGGCAAAAACCAACATCTCTTTTGATTTGACAGGAAAGACGGTTGTGTTAGTAGATGATGTCATTTTTAAAGGAAGAACAATTCGGGCTGCGTTGAATGCAGTCAATGAGTATGGTAGACCAGAAGTAATTCGTTTAGCCGTTTTGGTTGACAGAGGTCATCGGGAATTACCAATTCATCCAGATTTTATAGGTAAGCAACTACCCACTGCGAAAGAAGAAGTAGTGAAAGTTTATTTGCAAGATTGGGATAGCAAAGACGCAGTAGAGTTAATAGGTTATTAGCTCTCTTTGCGTCTTTCCTGCGGAACGCTTCGCGAATGCGCGAACTAAATCTTTAACTAACTACTAAACACTTCAATAGGTAAACGACTGAAAGACAACCTTTCATTCTGCACATCGACAAAAATCGTATCCCCATCGTTAAATTCACCACGCAAAATTGCCTTGGCAATTTGCGTTTCCAACTCGCGCTGAATTGCCCGCTTCAGTGGACGCGCCCCAAATACGGGGTCGTATCCGACTTCCGCTAAAAAGTCAAGGGCAGCATCAGAGAGTCGCAGGGACATTTTACGATCGCCTAATCTTTCCCTTAACCTCTCCACTTGCAACTGCACAATCTGCCGCAATTCCCGCTTATCCAAGCTGTGGAAGATAATGATCTCATCAATCCGGTTGAGAAACTCAGGACGAAAACTATTCCGCATCGCTTCCATCACCCGGTGACGCATTTCATCGTAGCGGGAATCATCCCCAGCCACATCTAAAATGTACTGTGAACCGATGTTGCTGGTCATAATAATAATTGTGTTCTTAAAGTCCACAGTATGACCTTGGGCATCGGTGACGCGACCATCATCGAGAATTTGCAGGAAAATATTAAACACATCGGGGTGTGCTTTTTCAATTTCGTCGAAGAGAATCACGGCATAAGGACGGCGACGAATGGCTTCGGTGAGTTGTCCCCCTTCTTCGTAACCTACATAACCAGGAGGCGCACCAATTAGCCGGGAAACGGCGTGTTTCTCCATATATTCCGACATATCAATTCGCACTAATGATTCTTCAGTGTCGAACATATACGCCGCCAACGCCTTGGCTAACTCGGTTTTACCTACACCTGTAGGGCCAAGGAAAACAAAGCTGGCTGTGGGACGATTCGGATCAGCCAAACCAGCACGCGATCGCTGAATCGCATCGGCTACAGCTGTCACTGCTTCCGATTGTCCAATCACACGGTTATGGAGTTCGTCTTCTAAGTGCAGCAGTTTCTCCTTCTCAGATTCCACTAATTTGCTGATGGGTATCCCTGTCCACTTAGAAATAATTTCCGCAATATCAGCTTCGGTGACTTCCTCCCGCAACAGAGATTTACCTGTACCTTGGGCTTGGGCTAGTTCCCGTTCTGTGGCTTCCAATCGACGATGCAAGTCGGTTAAAGTGCCATATTTCAACTCCGCAGCCCGGTTGAGGTCGTAATTTCTCTCTGCTTGTTGAATTTCTAAGTTAACTTTGTCAATTTCTTCTTTGACAGACTGAAGTTTATTGATAACATCCTTTTCAGACTGCCATTGAGCATTGAGGGTTCTTTGTTCCTCTTTGAGATCCGCCAGTTCTTTTTCTAGTCTTTCTAAACGTTCGCGGGAAGCTGGATCACTTTCTTTTTGCAAAGATAGCTTCTCCATTTCCAACTGCAAAATCTTGCGGTCGATTTCGTCGAGTTCTTCCGGCTTGGAGGTTATTTCCATTTTCAGCCTAGCGGCGGCTTCGTCTACCAAGTCAATGGCTTTATCAGGTAAGAAGCGATCGCTAATATAACGACTAGATAATGTAGCAGCAGCCACCAAAGAACTATCAGAAATTTTTACCCCGTGGTGGACTTCATACCGTTCCTTCAACCCCCGCAAAATCGAAATTGTATCTTCAACGCTGGGCTGACCTACATAAACTTGCTGGAAGCGTCTTTCTAAAGCGGCATCTTTCTCTATATATTTACGATATTCATCTAAAGTTGTCGCCCCAATACAACGCAACTCACCCCGCGCCAACATCGGTTTTAACAAGTTACCCGCATCCATTGCACCTTGAGTTGCACCCGCGCCGACAACAGTATGAATTTCATCGATAAATAAAACTATATTTCCGCCAGATTCAGTGACTTCCTTTAATACAGCTTTCAGGCGTTCCTCAAATTCACCCCGGAATTTTGCCCCCGCAATCAAAGCACCCATATCTAAGGAAATTAACTTGCGGTCTTTGAGGGATTGGGGAACATCACCAGCCACAATGCGCTGTGCTAAACCTTCCGCGATCGCAGTTTTACCCACGCCCGGTTCACCAATCAACACAGGGTTATTCTTAGTACGGCGAGACAGAATTTGGATCGTGCGGCGAATCTCATCATCCCGCCCAATGACTGGATCAAGTTGACCTTTGCGGGCTGCTTCGGTGAGATCACGCCCGTACTTTTCCAGTGATTGGTACTTCCCTTCTGGATTTTGATCAGTCACTTTCTGACTCCCACGAACTTGTTTAATAATATTTTTTAGTTTGCTTTCGTCTAACCCGAATTCTTGAAATAACCCCTTACCTAGGCGATCGTCTTTAGCGTAAGCCAGTAACAAGTGTTCAATAGAAATATATTCGTCTTGAAAATCTTTCCGATATCCATCAGCGCGGTCTAAGAGTGTATCCAAACTCCGCCCCAAGTAGACAGAAGTGCTGTTACCTGAGACTTTCGGTTGACGTTGGATAAATTGTTCAGTGCGATCGCTAATTTTTTGTAAGTTCACACCTGCTTTAGTCAAAATCCCGCCAGCCAGACCTTCTTGTTCCAGTAAGGCTTTCATCAGGTGTTCGCTTTCTATCTGCTGCTGTTGATGCTGTTTAGCAATATCAGGAGTGTGGGCGATCGCTTCCCAGGCTTTTTCTGTAAATTGGTTTGGATTAGTCGGTTGCATAGGCTGATTGAGGAACGTAGACGCGCAAATGCAGATAGAACAATAGTTCTTATTTGTTCTTATATGGTTATTTTATGAATAGTCGCACAACTAGCTGGATCGGTCTTCACGTCTTCATCAGGTAGTAGTATTACCTTTTATCTCTTGCTGTTGAATCTTCTTACCTGGAGATCACCGTGGGATTTTCAAATCAAGCGTTTTTTGTCAAACAGTTAAAATACTTATTTTCATACTACAAGCAACGGTCAGTACATAAATGCAAATTTGAGCAATCAATGAAGTTATGAGGCTTCATGCTACTGCATGGGAGACTGATTAGCTCAGAAATATGACTTTAATCACAGATAGATTCATGACTTTTGACCTATTTGTTCATTCGACTCTAAATTTTATGATCAACATGGTATCAATTAATTTTCATTTGCATTATATTCACGGAGCATTAATTTACTATGGTTGTCCGTTTTCCCATCGCGGCTGCTACTTTTATTGTTGCTAGTAGCATCACTACATTTTTTAGCTTTGTTCCCCCAGCTTCAGCGCAACAAATTATCACTTGTGAAAGCATGAATAATCGGAGGAACATGTGTGTAGTACGCACAAGTGGCCAAGTTAGATTTGTTAAACAATTGTCTAATGCTAGTTGTAGAGGAAATTGGGGTTATGTCCGCGATCGTGTTTGGGTGAGAAACGGTTGCCGAGCTGAGTTCTCAGTTGCCAATTCTAGATACGGCAGAGATGGCAGGTATAATAGAGATAACAGATACAACAGAGATCGTAGGTATAACAGGTAATAGACTGCAACAGATAATAATAAATTTCCCCGTTTTAAGAAACAAAATAGTTCGCAGAAGTGTTGCCAACTAGTGAGCATTCAGACCTCTGAATGCTCACTAGTTGTTTGTGTAAGCACTTATAACCACTCGTGTATCCAGAAAACTAATAGCTACTTTTACTTTTCGTCCTCTCTTGCTCTCACACAGAGTTACCATAATTCCAGGTCAGATAGTGGATGCTGAAGATGATAGATCCTTATGACTTTGAAGATGATGAATTTGACTTTGACGATGAAGATGTATTTAAAATGAAGCGTCTGCGGGATATGACAGAAGGAGAAAAATTGCAGCGATTTAAAAGATTTTTCGACAGCAGCAGTCGCGCCATGTTGCAAAACTGTCTATTTCGCATCGTCAATCATGAGGATGGTACAGGCACATTAGAAATTCTCTGCCCTAATGAAATCGTTAAGCAACGCCTCAGCAAAAAAAAGCGCAAAATCACCAACAACATCGATACCTGTTGGAGTCATATTAAATCCTTTTCCCTATGTATCGAGCAAGAAGGTAAACTTTACTGTCAAAAGTTCACCCTCAACGGCGACTTGCTCACACCTTAGTACAACATTTCATAACTCCGCGCACCTCCGCGCATACCTCCGCGCTCCTCTGCGTTTAAAATCTCAACCCATGCCTAAAAAACAAAAATTTCCTTACCTAGTAGGTTCTAAATGGACAGCCACCACAAAAATAGATGGTTGGAGACACTTTCAAGTTGTCAACCGCAAAAATCAAGCTAAATGGGTTTATGCGGAAATGGTAGCAGCTTGTGATCCGAATGTCCGTTTTTGGATCAACGCCAAATTATTACAAGATGGTTTTCAGTGGCAAGCCGGATGGCAATCCCTCAAAGAAATAGAAGCACTTGAAGCTGAACCAAAATTTTAGTCCAGCCTAGGTAATAGTGGAAAAATTAATATTTTTTTACAAAAAAGTTCTATTTGGCTAATCTACATCAGGTCAGCAAGGTTCAGATATAGGTATAAGGCGGAAAATAGTTTATTGATCCCTGAGATTTTGCTGTATACCGCTCAGATCACTATATAATTTGCGATCGCCTCCCAGCAGATCAACTCTAGCCATATCATAATGCTCATGCCAGTCAGCTAAATCTATGCAAAATCTTGATAATACGTTATTTTTTATTTTGTCTTTTGTAACCAATTTTATATAAAAAGTTAGATAAAATTTTAAAAAAGTATTTTTTTCAAAAAAATAAGCATTTATATTTAAGTTTATTGAGCTTAAATTTAAATAGAGTTGATTAACTTCCTTTATAGCTGTTTTTCATATTTACACCCCCTTTCTTTCTTGTGGAATTTCGTCAATAATCACATTCACATACCTCACACATCGCCACCGATTGGCTAGGTGAAGGAAAATGTTTTAGCCACAAGTTTGATAAAAAACGATAAGAGGCAAACAAAAGTGAAATTAGCAGTTTACGGAAAAGGTGGGATAGGCAAGTCTACAACTAGCTGCAATATCTCAGTCGCCCTAGCCAAACGCGGCAAAAAAGTGCTGCAAATTGGGTGCGACCCCAAACACGACAGCACCTTTACCCTGACTGGATTTTTAATTCCTACAATTATTGATACCCTACAAGAAAAAGACTATCACTACGAAGATGTCTGGCCAGAAGATGTCATTTACAAAGGCTATGGTGGCGTAGACTGCGTAGAAGCTGGTGGGCCACCTGCGGGTGCTGGCTGTGGTGGCTACGTCGTTGGCGAAACCGTAAAATTACTGAAGGAACTCAACGCCTTTGATGAGTATGATGTGATCTTGTTTGATGTTTTGGGTGACGTTGTTTGCGGCGGTTTTGCAGCACCCCTTAACTATGCTGATTACTGCCTGATCGTTACCGATAATGGCTTTGATGCCTTGTTTGCAGCCAATCGCATTGCAGCTTCAGTCCGAGAAAAAGCACGGACTCACCCACTGCGTCTAGCTGGATTAATTGGCAACCGTACCTCCAAGCGCGACTTGATTGAAAAGTATATCGAAGCAGTACCAATGCCCGTGTTGGAAGTCTTGCCATTAATCGAAGATATCCGGGTGTCTCGCGTCAAGGGTAAAACTTTGTTTGAGATGGCAGAATCTGACCCATCTTTAAACTATGTTTGTGACTACTACCTCAACATTGCCGACCAAATTCTCGCGCGTCCTGAAGGAGTCGTACCTAACGATTCTCCAGACCGTGAATTATTCTCTTTATTATCCGATTTTTATTTAAATCCGCGTAAACCACAGGTTGCTAATCCTGAAGAGGAATTAGACTTGATGATTGTATAAATCATCTAGTTTCAGGATGGGGGTCAATATGGCTTTCTTTAATAGCTTTACAGATTCGATTAGACAGAAGTGGTTGCAATTTTTCCAAGCCAATCGCGATTGGATAAAACTCCACATGCAAGTGGAATCAGTCTATACACCTGATGGTGGGAAGCGTCCGCCTTCTTACCTCATCCTGGGAGTGCTAAATGCGCTAGAACCCAAATTAGCGCAGTTAATGTTTCCCTTTGCCAAACTCAATCCTGATGCCGATACCTTAATTGAGGTACTGGATTTAAATTTTGACCCAGACATGGCTCTCGGTAACAGTGTAATTCCTCAAGATGAACGAGATCATCATCAACACCAGTCAAATCTGTCAATGGAAGATAACAATGATGATGAAACCTTCATTGTTTCTCACACCAATGGTTTTGGCGAAGATACCGATTCTCAAACGCTGATAATGGGTAACATTGAAGACACCTTCAATGGACTCGAAGCATCTAGCCAAGAAGAAGACGATTTTGATGATGTTTCCTTTGATGTTGCAGCTGCATCAGTCGAAAATTTGCAAGATCAAATGCTTGAGGATCTGAATACACCTGATGAAAATGCTTTCAGTGACGTGTTATCAGATGTCTGGGGTGATGAAACGTCCTTACAAAAGGATGAAGAAAGTAATGATTTCATGGGGGAAGAATTACCAGCAGGCGTTTTTGATGAATCAGAAATTGCCCGTCTCTTCCCCAACGCATAAATATTAACGTTGCTGTTGAATTTAGGGATTGTTAGTTGGTGCTATGTGCCACATACTACAGCGTGAGGCAGTGGGGAGTAGGGAGTAAAATTTATTACTTACAACTCCCCCATTGGATGCTGACCCTATTTTCACCTGCCTTTAAATATAAAGGGGAGAAAAACCAAAATGACCGTCGCGCAAGAACCAACAGCTTTAAACTTTGAGTGTGAAACTGGAAATTACCACACCTTTTGCCCAATTAGCTGTGTGGCATGGTTATATCAAAAAATAGAAGATAGTTTCTTTTTGGTGATTGGAACTAAGACTTGTGGGTATTTCCTCCAAAACGCGATGGGGGTAATGATTTTTGCAGAACCCCGCTATGCAATGGCAGAGTTGGAAGAAGGGGATATTTCCGCACAATTGAAGGATTATGAGGAGTTAAAACGATTGTGCGAGCAAATTAAGCGCGATCGCAACCCTAGTGTAATTGTGTGGATTGGCACTTGCACCACCGAAATCATCAAAATGGACTTGGAAGGTCTAGCACCACAGTTAGAAGGCGAACTGGGGATTCCTATTGTTGTGGCGCGTGCTAACGGCTTAGATTACGCCTTTACTCAAGGGGAAGACACCGTTTTAGCTGCAATGGCTAACCGTTGTCCTAGTCAAGTTCCTGTAACAGAAAATGAAAAAAGCGAACGGAACAGCATTCAAAAGCTGCTCAATTTCGGGAAGAAAAAAGAAGACGTAGCTCAAGAAGAATCAGAGTATGTCAATCATCCCCCCTTGGTTCTCTTCGGTTCGCTTCCTGATCCCGTCGTCACTCAGTTAACCTTAGAACTGAAAAAACAAGGCATCAAAGTTTCCGGCTGGCTACCCGCAAAACGCTTCACTGAACTACCAGTGTTGGAAGAAGGATATTATGTCGCTGGTGTTAATCCCTTCCTCAGCCGCACTGCTACTACCTTAATGCGCCGCCGCAAATGTAAACTCATCGGCGCACCCTTCCCCATCGGCCCCGATGGTACTCGCGCTTGGATTGAAAAAATCTGCTCGGTATTTGGTATTACTCCCAAAGGGTTAGATGAACGGGAAGCGCAAATTTGGGAAGGTTTGGAAGAATACGTAAAATTAATTCGTGGTAAGTCTGTATTTTTCATGGGTGACAACTTACTAGAAATCTCATTAGCACGGTTCTTAGTGCGCTGTGGGATGACTGTTCAGGAGGTTGGTATCCCCTACATGGATAAACGCTATCAAGCTGCTGAGTTGGCAATGTTAGAAAAAGCTTGCCATGAAATGGGCGTACCTGTCCCCACAATTGTCGAGAAGCCAGACAATTACAACCAAGTGCAGCGAATTTATGATTTGAAGCCAGATTTAGTAATTACTGGTATGGCGCACGCTAACCCCTTAGAGGCACGAGGGATTAATACTAAATGGTCTGTAGAGTTTACCTTTGCTCAAATTCACGGTTTCACTAATGCGCGTGACATTTTAGAGTTGGTAACTCGTCCACTGCGTCGAAATAATGAGTTGAAAGATTTGGGTTGGGATAAGTTGGTTAGGGAAGAAGCGAAGATTTAAATTTGGGTTTTGAAATAATTATTTTAGAGGCGAACAAAGTTCGCCTTTTTTTATGTCTCACGCATTCGCGGAGCGTCCCACAGGGAAGGCGCAAAGGCGCGAAGGAAAGAAGCAATTTTAAATGGGTAGTGATATTTGTAAGGGTGTTGATGGGATTATATACATTAATTCTGCACCGTTTGCTTGGTTCTCTATAGGAGTTAATTTGAGCCATTCATGAAAGCTGATACCTAGTTGAGATATTGCTTGTATTTCTGTTTGATACGATTCAAATCGGTGATTTGTTTCAATGATAGATTCTATATTCTCCAAGATTTGTGGAAGACGTTTATAAGCTTCTTTCTCAAATCTTCCTGTTAGTGGAGTTGGATTAGCTCCAAATATTCCCCATTGAATCTCACCACGATCTACAATAGCAGAGGGAAGAGATGATAACCAATGGTTAGAGTCCTGTGCTATTTTGAATAAATTCTCACGTTGTAAATCAAATACAGCATTTTCATCTAAATTAGGGTTAATCCATTGATAAATTTTGGTTACTCTTCGCAAATCAATCTGATCTTTAAACTGAGGATGTAAGTATACTGCTGGATTGGAAGTGAGCATAATTTCTATATACTTATTAATTAGTAACCTAATAATTTTTGTGCCTTCCTGAAAACGACGAGTCGCTGTTTCCCGTTCTTCTAATTCTAAATAACAACGTGCTTCTGCTATATATGCTAAGGATAATGTTAGTATATATTGACTAATAACGTGGCTTTTATGAGACATTTCATTAACAGTATAGTCTTTGTAAATATGTTCTGCCTCTAAGAATCTATTAATAGCTTGTAAAGCACTATTTCTGCGGTTTTCAATGTTATTCATTGTAAAGGCATTAATCGCTAATTCGATTCCAGCATGGAAGTTAGCATAGGCAACAAGGTCAACTTTTCGGTTGATCTTATTTAATAATTCTTGTGATTGTTGTAGTTTGTGTTCTATTTCCTTTAATCGGTGTGCTATTATAGTAAACCCTATAACTGAAACACCAAGATTCAGTACACTAGCAGCAGTAGTGATCTGCAACATTCCTTGAGTAAGTTGTAACGTTTGCTGAATATTATTTAACTGATTTTCAATTCCACCTAACCGTTGATTAACATCAGCAAATCCTTTAGCAGAAATGGCTGCGTTCGCGCCTGACACAATTAGATTCAGTACACCATTTACAGGATTTAAAGCTAAGGACATACCTTGAGAGGCGGAAGGGCTAAAATCCCTTAACCAAGTAATTACTCGCTTACTACCGACTTCTCGAATTACACCCCCAACTCTTTCAAATGTTCCATCAGCTAATCCTTTAGCAATCCAAGCAGGAAGCATAAAACTTACTGTTATTGGTAAACCCACAATATTCTCCTAGTTGCTATAAATGAGCTACCTTGCTTATATTTGGAAAGGAGCTATGATTTACCTAGTATTCCCAATTTTGGTTGGAGAGTATCTCATGAAATAGCGATCACTCTTTTCTAGCTAACTGTAGATAATGGGATACAGGGAGTGATATCATAAAAATATATTAACTTAGATAGAGATACAATAAAGTATGCAAATATTAGACTTGTCTAGAAAAGATAAAAAGCTTACTGTGAAGGGATTATAGGAGATATAACTGAGATAAAATAGTTATCATTGCTGAACGTAAAAATCACGGTTTAGGGGTG
>NZ_JAYGGZ010000067.1:0-36278 GCF_034931465.1 Anabaena sp. UHCC 0399
GATTATCATATGTGTTAAAGCACAACCTAGGGCTTGATCAAACAAATTATCATCTAAGAGGTTGACTCGGATAATATTGATGCGATGTTCGATAGTTCGTTGAAGAGCTTCCATGCGGGAGTTTTCGGGTTCTGGATAAGTAACATCTGGTAGCCTAAACTAGCGACCTTTATCTACTCGCGCTTTATTGACCGCGTTTAAAAATCAAACATTTGGGATGTAACCATAAGCCCTTATTAGCCCATCAAACGCCTCAGTTTTACAGCAATTCCAGATTATAATCGAAATAAAGTCATAAATAGCATTTAACTATGACTCTCCAAACCTTAGATAAAAATACCACCATTCCAGAACAGCGATTTCTCTTACCAGGTCATTACACCTGGGAAGAACTGGAGACAATAGAAACATTAACCGCAGATGCAGCAGGTTTGCGAATAACTTATCTTGATGGGTGCATTGAATTTATGACGCTGGGTGAACAACACGAAATGATTAAAACCATTCTTGGTTTTTTACTAGAATAATATTCCTGTGAAACAGGTATAAATCTTATCCCAGTAGGTAGTGCTACGCGTCGCGCTAAAGAAAAAAGTGCATCATTTGAACCTGATGAATCTTATTACATAGGAGAAAAAAAAGAAAATCCCGATTTAGCAATTGAAGTTAATATCACCAGTGGCAGTATTGACAAACTAGAAAAATACAAACGATTTAATATTACTGAAGTTTGGTTTTGGGAAAATAATCAATTATCCCTATATCGTCTAAAAAATGATAACTATGAGCAAATTAATCAAAGTGAATTATTCCCTGATTTAGATATAGAGTTATTAGCAAGTTGTGTTTTAATGCCTTCAATTATTGATGCTAGAAAACAATTCATTGCAGGAATAAAGCAATAGCTGTAGTTTGACTTCATCTTCTCATCCTACTATCACCAGCTATCATAGACGATTCCACTAACATTGATCTTCACCGATGCGTAAGGCTTCTCGACAGTCCTTGCTAAAACGATTAATATATCAAACTGTATAATGATCAGGTTGGGATTTTATGGCTAGTGTAGAACGCGACGAAACCAGGGAAAATCGCATTGAACAAGAGATTATTGTCGATGCTGAGGATAAAGAAGACCGGGCTATGGGTTGGTATTACTACCTAGACGACACTTTAGATTTTCCCTTTATGGGTAAGTGGAAGAAGAAGTCACGCAAAACTTCTACCATTGAGGAAAAACCAGTAGAAGTCTTGGGAATGGCCCCAGAAGATGATTGTTTGAAAGATATGTATGTGGAAGTTGCTTACATTGGGGGTAAGGAAGATGATGTACATTCTGCCAAGCTGTCTGATATAGAAGCAGTTGATGCAGATGGTGACACTCAAGAAGCGATCGCAGATTGGATGTATTGGCTAGCTAGAGGCTACAAGTTTTAATTTTAAGGTAAATACCGGACTATTCGGCAGGGATTACCCACTGCGACAACTTTTGCTGGTATATCTTTCACGACTACACTACCAGCACCAATTGTAGTATTGTCCCCAATGGTGACTCCTGGGCAAATAATTGCACCACCACCAACCCAAACATTATGACCAATTTTAATGGGGGCAGCTAATTCTCTCGCAGTCAGCCGAATTTCCGGTTCTGTGGGATGGTAGGCTGCATAAATCTGGACGTAGGGAGCTAACAGGACATTTTCCCCTATTTCGACTTGATTACAGTCTAAAATTACACAACCATAGTTCATGTACGCACCATTACCTACGGAAATGTTACTACCATAGTCACAATGAAATGGCGGTACTATGGTGATTTTCTCTCCCACTTTACTAAACAGTTCTTGTAAAATTTGTTGGCGTTGCTGTGATTGTTCTGCGGTGGTTGCATTATACATTTGTAGGAGGCGACTAGCCCGCTTTTGATCAGCTACTAATTCTGGATCATCTGCCAGATATAGTTCGCCTGCTAGCATTTTTTGTTTTTCTGTTTTTTCGATCATATATTTTTAAGGATATACATAAATCATACAGAGACGTTGCAATGCAATGTCTTTACTGCAATCGCTATGTCCCAGGTATTGCTCCCCCAATTGCTCCACAACGACTTACCCCTCACCGCTCTTGCGCCAATGCAGGATGTGACCAACCTCTGGTTTATGAAGGTCATAGCCCACTACGGCAGTCCTGACTACTTCTTCACCGAGTATTTCCGCGTCAATGATACCTCACGGCTAAATCGTAGCATTCTGGCAGCAATCACCGAAAACGATACCGGTCGCCCTGTTTTTGCTCAAATGATTGGCGAAAGCATTCCCGATTTAGTCAGAACAGCACAGGAACTCTGTCGCTATAATATCGCTGGAGTTGACTTAAACATGGGCTGCCCAGCACCGAGAATCTATCGCAAAAATGTTGGGGGTGGATTGCTGCTCTCACCAGAAAAAGTGAATCGGATTTTGGGAGAATTACGGCAAGCCGTAAACGATCGCCCTTTAACTGTCAAGATGCGCGTAGGCTTTGAAAATACAGATACTTTTTATGAAATACTAGATATAATCAATCGCCACAGCATTGATTTGCTGAGTGTGCATGGTCGCACTGTGAAAGATATGTACCACGGGACTGTGAAATATGATTTGATTGCGGAAGCGGTCAAAAGGGTTGATTGTCCTGTGCTTGCTAATGGTAATATTTACTCGGCGACAACTGCCCTGGAAGTCCTTTCTCAAACGGGTGCGGCGGGTGTGATGGTGGGACGTTGGGCGATCGGGAATCCTTGGCTTTTTAATCAAATTCGCCAGGCTTTGCGTTGCGAGCCGATTACACCCGTTCCTTTAGTGGAGGTACGTAACTATATTGATCGTTTATGGCGCACTCCCAGAGCCTCAACTATGCCAGAGCGATCGCGGGTTGGCTACCTTAAAATGTTCCTTAACTACATTGCTTTGAGTGTTGATGCTGAAGGTCAGTTCCTGCGGCTGATGCGACGGACGCAGACCGAGGTAGAAATGTTTAACCTCTGCGATCGCTTTCTCCTGGCTGAAGGAACGAAAACTTTAGCCCTATCACCCTACTCAGGTGTATAATTTGCATTCAGAACTACTAACGATTGGCAGCTTCATTAAATACATCATAACGAGCTTTTCCTTGTTGTTTGGCACGGTACATGGCATGGTCAGCAGCCCTGAGTATACTTTCTGCTTCATCAGTGCCACCATGATTTAAAGTAATACCAATGCTAGCTGTCGTATATATTTGATGTCCGTTGAGATTAAGTGGTAAACCCAGGGTGTCTTGAATGCGTTTGGCAACGTTGATAGCATCATTAACATCTCTAATATCTTCTAACAAGACGGCAAATTCATCGCCACCAAATCGCCCTACAGTATCACCACTGCGTACACAAGATTCTAAGCGTCTAGCGATCGCTACTAAAAAATCATCCCCCATACCGTGACCAAAGCGATCGTTAATGCCCTTGAAACCATCTAAATCTAGAAACAACACGGCAAAACGATAATCGGTGCGGCGTTTGCTACGTTCAACAGCTTGTTTAAGGCGATCTAAAAATAAAACTCGATTGGGTAGTGCTGTCAGTCCATCATAGACAGCATTGTGGAGTAGTTGTCTTTCCGTTAGCTTGCGTTGAGTAATGTCTTGAAACAGCAACACTGCACCAGTAATACTACCATCGCGATCGCGGATAGGTGCAATATTATCTCCCAATGGTATTTCTTGACCATCTTTAGAAATCAGTATACAGTTTTCTGGTAAATTCACCACCTCACCATCTTGGATTGACTTTTTCGCTAAACTCTCAATTAATTCGTCCATATCTTTATCAACTAAACTCAAAACTTCCGTGAAATCCTTACCAACCGCTTCGTTTTGTTGCCAACCAGTTAATTTTTCTGCCATTGGATTCATCATTTGAATACAACCATCCGTCAGGGTGACAACTACGCCACAACCCATGCTGTTAATAATTGCTTCCATTCTCTGTTTTTCTACTTGTAATTTTCTGTGGCTTTGATATCTCTCTACAGCCATTTCCACAGAAAGATGTAAGTCTGGTTCTCTGATGGGCTTCAAAATATAGCTGAAAGGCTCACTTAGTTGATGTTTATGCAATTGTATATATTGCGAATACTCTGTTATATATAATACTGGTATATGGAATTTATTTTGAATAATATCTACTACCTGTACACCATTGATTTCTCGTGTTAAATGGATATCAAATAATACTAGATTAGGGTGATGCTCTGCTACATTTTGAATTGCTTTATCAGCCGAATCTGTAATCTCTAGAACATTATGCCCTAACTTTTGTAAACTATCTTTAATATTGAATGCTAGGAGTTTTTCATCCTCAACAACTAGGATTTTGCGGGGGTGCATATTCAAATAACCTATCTGCTAAGGCTCAGATATTGTTGTTTTGTCAACTCCATCTGAAAGTGAATAATTATATGATAATCAATCTCTAAAATATCGGTGTAATTGCTTGACTAAACTATGGAATCCTGCTGGAATTTATGTTTTAAAACTAGAAAATTATTCACCGTTACACAGATTATTAAATCACGCTGTTCAAGGAAAATTTCCTGCTTTTAAGTGTTAAATGTAAATTATTCTTATATATAGTAAGGGTTTTCTATTAAACTAAAACAAATGACGAATTTTTAATCACAAAGTGTTAGTACAGCCATAAATAATTATTACTAAAAATCTGTATATTCCACAACAAATTAACAATTTACAATTTAAAAATAAAAATATTCTTGAGAAAGCAAGAACCCCAGTTTTTCCTATAAACCGGGGTTCTCAAATCTCACAATTATCACCAATCAAATAAAAACTAAAATTCCCTAATTAAAATTATGGGTGTCCCCTATCCCCTATCCCCTATCCCTAGTCAGTTCAATACTAATTTTGCCGCCAAAATCTGGAATAGGTGCAGCAGGCTTGGTGACTATAACTTGAACTTGTGTGATTTGAGCGCACTCTTGGATGATAGAATCAGCGATCGCACCTGCTAACCGTTCAATTAAAGCAAACTTAGAAGTTTTTACCAGATGTTGAATCAAGCTAATAACACCACGATAATCTAGAGTATCAGCGATCGCGTCAGTTTCGGCAGCTTGCGCTAGATCCAACCATAACCTCACATCCACTTCAAACCATTGTCCTAGAACCTGTTCCTCTGGTAGATATCCAGTGTAGCCATAGCAGCGAATTCCCGTTAAATGAATGCAGTCCATTTCAAACTCAACCCCTGTAAATCGTTTTGTCTAACTTGACCAAACGAATTTTAAATTGAATTTCCTATACAAAATTAAAATTAACTTCTCTGAGCATCTGAATTACGAATTACGAATTATACCTATGTCTGATGTGATACGGTTCGCCGATAAAAATATTAATCAACTTTGGGCTTATATCTTTACCGAAACGCTGAAGCGTTTAGGATTGACTTGTGCAGTCATTTGTCCTGGTTCTCGTTCCACACCCCTAGCAGTCGCCTTTGCTCAACAAGTTCCTGAGATTGAAGCAATTTCTATTCTGGATGAACGTTCCGCCGCCTTTTTCGCCTTGGGAGTCGCCAAAGCCACTGGTCGTCCTGTAGCGATTGTTTGCACCTCTGGGACTGCGGGGGCGAACTTTTACCCAGCCGTCATTGAAGCCAAAGAAAGCCGCGTCCCATTATTAATATTAACCACCGATAGACCGCCAGAATTGCGAGACTGCCATTCTGGACAGACTATAGATCAAGTAAAACTTTATGGTAGTTACCCAAACTGGCAAACAGAACTAGCCATACCTTCCCCAGAGATGGGAATGCTAGCATATCTGCGACAAACATTAATTTATAGTTGGCAGAGAACTCAAACTCCAACACCAGGGGTAGTACATTTAAATATTCCCTTCCGTGACCCCCTAGCACCCATTCCCGATGGTGGTGACTTGAGTCATTTACTAGCTAACTTTCACCCAGAAAAATTTTTTGCCAGCATTACAAATCTTACCCCAATCCCTAATCCCCAATACCCAATACCCAATACCCAATCAGATCGAGGAATCATTATTGCTGGAGTTGCCCAACCATATCAACCACAGGAATATTGTAGAGCGATCGCCAGACTTTCCCAAAACCTCAAATGGCCTGTGCTAGCCGAAGGACTTTCCCCAGTCAGGAATTATGCTGAACTCAACCCCTATCTCATTTCTACCTATGACCTGATTTTGCGAAATCAGCAACTAGCCCAACAGTTAGCACCTGAGATGGTAATTCAGATAGGTGATCTGCCAACCAGCAAAGAACTGCGTACCTGGCTAGACATTCACCAACCCCTACGCTGGATAATTGACCCCAGTGACCAAAACCTCGACCCCCTGCATGGAAGGACGACGCATTTGAGAATGAGAGTTGAGCAACTTTTGGACAAGGAAGTAAAATTTTCCGCAACTTCTTCTGAGTATTTGCGGATGTGGTGTGATGCTGAAGCTAACGTTAGGGAGAATGTGGACGCAACTTTTGCACAAATGGAAGAATTAGTTGAATGTAAAGCCGCCTGGTTAATTTCTCAGACCCTACCACCAGAGACACCATTGTTTATCGCCAACAGTATGCCTGTGCGGGATGTGGAATATTTCTGGAAACCGAATAATTTAGGAGTGCGATCGCATTTTAACCGAGGCGCAAATGGCATTGATGGCACATTGTCCACTGCTTTAGGAATTGCCCACCGTAATCAAAGTAGTGTGATGCTAACAGGAGACTTAGCTTTATTGCATGACACTAATGGTTTTTTAATGAGAAATAAATTTGTAGGACACCTGACAATTGTCTTAATTAACAATAATGGCGGCGGCATCTTTGAAATGTTACCCATCGCCAAATTCGACCCACCATTTGAAGAATTTTTTGCTACTCCCCAAGATATTGATTTTGCTCAATTATGCGCTACATATGGTGTACAGCATGAATTAATTACCTCTTGGCAGCAGTTACAGCAAAGATTAAACCCACTACCAAACATAGGAATCCGGGTTTTGGAATTGCGCACAAATCGTAAAAAAGATGCCAAATGGCGAAAGGATAATTTAGGAATTTTTGCTACAAATAGTGACTTAATTGACACTCTCACCGCTAACCACAAAGCGGTGTAGCGGGAGATTCTTGCTTCTCAGAAACACGCTTTTTGGTACAAGTACCAACGAGTCTTACTGCTTCTCCACAAGCTTGAAATTCTGTGTGTCCCACAGTATTTGTTTCTAGTATTCTTATCCCTTCTGCCCTTAAGTTCCGTGAAGCATTTTCATCTCTGTCATGGGTTGTTTGGCAACTTGGACAAATCCACTCACGGATACTTAAATTCAGTAAATCATTTTTATGCCCACAGCATGAACAAAGCTTTGAACTGGGAAAGAATCTGTCAACTTGAACAAATTTACCTCCCTCTCTTTCTAGCTTG
The DNA here is from genome assembly GCF_034931465.1 of Anabaena sp. UHCC 0399. Lineage (NCBI taxonomy): Bacteria > Bacillati > Cyanobacteriota > Cyanophyceae > Nostocales > Nostocaceae > Anabaena > Anabaena sp. UHCC 0399. The sequence continues at coordinate 7,482 of NZ_JAYGGZ010000067.1, forward strand.
TAGCTGATGAAATTAAGCAGCATACCAAAACCAGCATCATGTTGAGGTAGAAATTCCAAACAAAGCGGGAACATCCAAAGCTTTTAGCTAAGGATATTTCTTGCTCTTTGTTTGGATAAATTCTGACCTTCAGTACATCTAACATCAATACATTGTTGAGAAAGTTGCGTAGCATCCTTTTAGAATCCCCCGAATTCATTCGGGGGAGTAGTCAACTAATCAACAAAATTAGGTCTGGCTTGGTGAGTTGACTGTAACTTTGTTTCTAAAATTGTCCAATTTTCCTGTTCAATTAAATTAATTAATTCATCAAGATTTTGGCGATATTGTTGCAATGAAACCAACAAAGCTTGGCGATTATATTGCGCCATCATCACACCTAACTCTGGATTACCGCCACCGACACGGCTAGTATCTCGAAAACCAGAACTAGCTAGATTTTGGGCTAATTGTAAAACTTCTGGGTCAGTTTCACTCATGCAACTGGCTATTAAAGAAGAACTGACCATCACAGGTAAATGGGAAATCCAACTGACAGCGCGGTCGTGTTGCTCTGGCTGACAATGATAAATATTAGCACCGAGCGATCGCACAATTTCTTCGACAACGGCAACAGCATCAGCTGGTGTGTGCGGCTCTGGTGTTAATACATAGGGTCTACTAACAAACAAATTTCTCTCGGCCGCTTCAATCCCACTATCAGTAGTTCCCGCCATCGGATGACCACCAATAAAATTTGCCCACATAGGCGAAATCGCTTTGGCTATTGGTGCTTTCACTGAACCCACATCAGTAATCACCGTAGTCGGAGATAAATGCTTAATTAACTGCTCAACTTGGGGAACAATAAGTCCGATAGGGGTACAAATAAACACAACCTCTGCGGTTGCTAACAGGTTCATGTTGACAGATGCTGCATCGACGCTACCTAAAGCTACTGCTGTTTGACAAGTAGATTCCTTGCGACTGACTCCTAAAACATGATGACCTTGCGATCGCAAATCATAACCCAATGAACCACCAATCAATCCCAGTCCTAAAATCCCAATTTTCATTTTCAATCTGCAAGCCTACTTTACAAAGTTACTGTGATTTGCAGCTAAATAGACCACACCTTGGGGGATTGACCGATGCCCATTTTAGATTTTAAATTTTGGATTTTGGATTATTTCTTTGGTACAAGCCCCGCCCTTTGTGGGCGGAACAAATCTAAAATTGCAAATCCCCAAGCTGTATCCCCTTGTGGGTACAGTCAATCTAAAAGACGCTCTCTACGAGACGCTGCGCGAACGCGGACTCGCTAACGCTTCGCTATCACAAATCTAAAATCCAAAATTGATTGACCTTGCCAAATCCCCGTAAACTCTCCGGGATCAATCCAAAATTTAAAATCTAAAATCCAAAATTGTTTGACTTAAGGGTAGCATCGATGAATGTAGAGGAATTGCTGAAACAATACGCGGACGGAGTAATCAACTTTAGCGGTGTTGACCTCTCGGAAGCTAACCTGAGTGGTATTAAACTCAGTGGAGCAAATTTCAGTCAAGCAAATTTGAGTGTGGCTAATCTCAGTGGTGCAAATCTCAGCGAAGCCAACTTGAGCCATGCCAAATTAAATGTAGCTAGACTTAGTGGTGTCAATCTCACAAGTGCTATCCTCAATCATTCCTGTCTAAATGTCGCTAATTTAATTCGTGCTGATCTCAGCCGCGCTCAATTGCGAGGAGCTTCACTAGTGCGTGCTGAATTGATTCGCGTCGAACTGAGCCACGCTGATTTATTTGAAGCTAACCTTAATGGTGCTGACTTACGTGAAGCAACACTCCGTCATGTTGACCTCCGCCACGCTAACCTAACAGGAGCGATATTAAAAGGTAGTTCCTTGACTGGAGCTAACTTAGAAACAGCTAACCTGAACGGTGCTGATTTGAGTCGAGCTGACTTAAGTAGTGCCAACTTGCGAGATGCTGAACTCAAACAGGTAAATTTAACTCGTGCTAATCTCAGTGGTGCAGATTTGAGTGGGGCTAACCTACGTTGGGCAGATTTAAATGGTGCTAATCTGAGTTGGGCAGATTTGAATGGTGCAAAATTGAGCGGTGCTAGTTTAGTGGGAGCAGACCTAAGTAATGCTAATTTAACCAATGCCAGTTTAGTCCATGCCAACTTAACTCAAGCCAAATTAATTAAAGCAGAATGGATCGGTGCGGATTTAACCAGTGCTGTTCTCACAGGGGCAAAACTTTATTCTACATCCCGGTTTGGCTTGAAAACTGATGCTTTAATCTGTGAATGGGTGGATTTGAGTCCTGATGGCGATCGCTCCATTATTCAAAGATTCGATACGGAAGCTGCACGAGATTTTTTTAACGAAACGCCCCCAACTATTTGTATTGTTATTGATGCCGCCTTAGAATCAGAAGCCAACTTTGCTTTAGCTGGGGCTTACTATCACATCGCTCAAGAATATAAACTGTGTCAACACCCCCCCAGTATCGAAGTTAGCCGTCGTCGTACAGTGCTAACCTTCCGAGTTGATAGCGACGCAGCTTTATTACCTACAGCTTGTATGGCAATTCTTCCCTTTAGGGATGCTGTCAATACTCAAAAAAACATTTACACAATGGTAGAAACGATAGTAAAAGAAGATATCTCCCCCCTAGAGCTAAAAACACTCCAACGGGTGAAGCAATTAACCACGCTGATAGAACAAGCTATAGCTCAGGCACAGAAAATTAGACAAATAAAAAAAAATCTGGAGTTAGCAGCTAAAATTAATTTCTTTAAAGCCGCCAGCCAAACAATACTCACCAATACCAGTGGACAGACTTTGATAGTACATCACAACCCGAATTTCGGTAAACGGTTTGTAAGTGCTGGTGATCATGTTAACTTTTTAGGTGATTCACCAGATAACTCAGCTAAACCTACACTACCTGCATTAAATATAGTGATTGATTTTGTCAAAACTTTTCACTACATCAGTGAGTAAAAGGTGACAGGTGATAGGTGACAGGTGATAGGGGACAGGGGACAGGGGACAAGAGAGGAAAATCTCTTTACCCCTGCACCCTTATTTCTTAAAATTCTTATGGGAGAAAGAATAGATGTCGAATATCTTCAACAAAATGATGGGTCGGACTCGCTATGTGGTCTGTCGCTTATTTCTGCATTTAGCGGGGTCGGATGTCGCACCAATTTTGGGAGAATTAAATAGGATAGCTAGAGATGCGATCGCAGCCGAGGGCGATATGCAAGTTATGGGAGAGGGCTTAGTAGACCTGTGCGAAACTCTGGTGAGGTATGATGAATACTGGCTTTCTGCCTCTAATGAAGGTGATGTCTTCTGGAATGAAGGCGACGCAGGAGATTTCGTCAATGACTTATTTAGCGATTCTGCGGAAAGATACGGTGCTGATTTAGAGTTAGATTCTGCTTCAGACCAGTCTCTATCCCTCCCCGCCACACGCAACATTGTAGTGATGATCACAGTGGCTTTTGAAGGAGAAGTACCCGATTTAGAAACAGACTTAGCTAGTATTCAAGCATTGAAGGAAGGCTTGAAAGCCTTAATCAATTTACATTACAACCACAAACTCAGGGCTGTCCAAGTACACTTCTCTCCAGCACGCTTAGGTGATGAACTAACTAATGATCAGCTCTTGCAATATTACCCAGAGTTGATACCTTTGTAACCATTCCTGTCACCTATCACCTATCCCCTGTCACCTATCCCTGTCACCTTCTAACTCCAGTGATAACTTGTTAAGCTCAAAGATAAGATAACAATTTCATGATTATGTCCATACTACGCAAATTTACCGTTTTTCTTTTAGCCGTGAGTTTGTGCTTGACAACTGTTGCTTGTGGAGGAGGAAACCAAACTACCTCTACAAATAAGAATGTCAGCCAAACTTCTGCTCCTACCAAATTGAGTGATGGTCAATACTCAGTCCAACAAGCTACTTATGATGATGGTTCTGGCGAGTACACTTTATTTTTACTCAATAGCACACCCCCGACTTTTGCAACTGAAAATTTGCAAATGGCCAGGCTAACCGATGATGAAATCAAAGAAGGGAAGAAAACCTATCTAAAGGTAGACAAGGGACAGCCAGTTTTATACTTGACAGAAGACTTTAAAATTGAGTACGTCCACAACGTCACCGAGACTAAAACCAATCCTAATACTGGACAGCAAGAAACAGTTGTAGTCCGTCGAGAAAGTGGTTTTTGGGCCCCCTTTACTGGTGCGTTAGCTGGTCAAGCACTAGGTAGCCTGTTATTTAGACCCCAGTATTATGTACCTCCTGTATATCAGCCCGGAGGATTAATCACTGGCTATGGCGGCTATGGTAGAACCTATGGCCAAGCTGTTGACAGTTACCGGACTCGCTATAACTCAGCACCAGCCGCAGTCAGAAATCGCACTGCTTTTAGGACTACAGGGACAATTAGAAGGTCATCGGGTAATTCCAATGTTCGTTCTACAACACGCACAACCCGCCCCTCTGGTTCTGGGTTTGGTAGCAGTACCTTAAAACCTTCTGGTAGATCGACTACCACCAGACGCAGCCCTAGCAGTAGTAGTTTTGGTAGCGGTCGTTCTTCCGCCCGTCGTTCAACTGGTTTTGGCAGAAGACGCTAATCAACTCACAATTTCATCGAGTTGCAGTTTAAGTTAGTAACTTAAGTAGGGAGTAGGGATGAGGATAAATTCTCATCCCTACTTTCTTTATTTCAATACCTTTCTTTGCCAAAAATTTTTCGTAATCGCTTAACATTGAGCAGTATTTATTTACTATTCGCATATCTTCCTACCAGTGAATGCTGCTTACCATCACCACGACTTACTCCCCAGCCACGGAGTTAGGCTACTTACTACATAAACACCCAGATCGTTGTCAGTCCTTTGCTCTCAGTTTTGGACAAGCGCACGTTTTTTACCCGGAAGCAAACGACGATCGCTGTACAGTCGCGCTGTTGTTGGATGTTGACCCGGTAAAATTGGTGCGGGGAAGGAGTAAAAGCCTAGAACAATATGTGAACGATCGCCCTTATGTGGCATCATCATTTATGAGTGTTGCGATCGCACAAGTTTTCAGCACGGCTTTAAACGGACGCAGTAAAGATAAGCCAGAATTAGCTCAAACTCCTATACCTCTAGTGGCGAAACTATCTGTATTACCCTGTCGTGGTGGTGAAGGTTTCCTCCGGCAATTATTTGAGCCGTTGGGTTACACTGTGAAAGCCACAGGTCATGTTTTAGATGAAACATTCCCAGAGTGGGGAGAAAGTAAATATTTCACTGTCGAATTGCAAAACACCGTCACTGTTAGCGATTTGTTAAGTCATCTCTATGTTTTAATTCCCGTACTTGATGACGACAAACACTACTGGGTAAACGATGAAGAAATTGACAAGTTACTACGTCATGGTGAGGGTTGGTTATCGCAACATCCAGCCAAAGAACAAATTACTCGCCGTTACCTCAAACGCCAGCATCGCCTGACGCGTCAAGCTTTAGCGCAGTTGGTAGAGGAAGATAATCCTGACCCTGATAGTACAGAAGAAACTCACGCTGAGGAAGAAGCGGCGGTAGAAAAGCCCATTAGCTTAAATCAGCAGCGCATGAATGCGGTGAGTGAGGCTTTAAAAACAAGTAATGCTAGGCGCGTGATTGATTTGGGTTGTGGACAGGGAAATTTATTAAAAATGCTCATTAAAGATAGCTTTTTTGAGCAAGTTACAGGTGTAGATGTTTCCTACAGGTCATTAGAAATTGCTCAAGAAAGATTAGACCGCTTGCGTCTTCCTCGTAATCAATGGGAACGATTACAACTCATTCAGAGTGCGCTGACTTATCAAGATAAACGTTTTTCTGGTTATGATGCGGCTACTGTTATTGAGGTAATTGAGCATTTAGATTTACCGCGTTTAGTCTCATTTGAGCGAGTCTTATTTGAGTTTGCTAAACCAAAAACAGTAATAGTAACAACACCGAATATTGAATATAACGTTAAGTTTGAAAATCTGCCGACGGGGAAACTACGACATAAAGACCACCGTTTTGAATGGACGCGATCGCAATTTCAAGCTTGGGCAAATAAAATCACAGAAAAATTTGGTTACACTGTAAAATTTCAATCTATTGGGGAGGAAGATTCAGCAGTCGGTTCACCTACGCAAATGGCACTGTTTAGCCTGAATAATTAACCTCAGATGTTCAAAATCATGCCTTCTGATTGGTGTCATTGACCAATTGTTTGACTAAATTAAATATTAAAAGTGATATGTTGCTGACTTTATTTAGATTAGTCAATTCAAATCACAAAACTTTTTCAGAAAGTGTTGCTAAAGTTTGAGCCAAAGTTATTCAGAAAAAACTATGAATGAACCTAACTTTTCTCGAAAACAAGACCTAGAAGCACAACGTAGCGAGATTTTACAACAGCTAGAAGAGTGGCTAGAAATCCCAATGTTAATTCTGGCATTTACTTGGTTAGCACTTTTTATAATTGAACTGATTTGGGGTTTAAATCCTCTACTGGATGTGATTGGTATCACTATTTGGATAATTTTTATTCTAGATTTTGCCGTGAAACTAGTCTTTGCTTCACGTAAACTTTCTTATATCAAAAGCAATTGGTTAACCGCTATCTCTTTGATGATACCCGCCTTGCGTACCTTTCGCATTGTAACAGTAGTGCGATCGCTAGCATCAGTCAGAGCCATCAGAGGATTACAACTGTTACGAGTGATGACACGCACGAATAGAGGAATGCGCGCTTTAGGCGCAACTGTTCAGCGTCGAGGATTTGGTTATGTACTATCACTAACAGCCATTGTCACCTTAGTAGGCGCAGCTGGAATGTATGCGTTTGAAAGTGATTTACCCAATGAATCTGGGTTTAATAACTATGCTAATGCGCTGTGGTGGACAGCAATGCTCATCACCACAATGGGTTCTGAATATTGGCCTAAAACCCCTGAAGGTAGATTGCTGTGCTTTTTCTTAGCAGTATATGCGTTCGCTGTGTTTGGCTACGTCACCGCAACCCTTGCAACCTTCTTTATAGGTCAAGACGCAGACGATGATGAAGCAGAATTAGCAGGTGCAAAATCAATTACCGCACTTCAAGCGGAAATAGCAGCCTTGAGAGCTGATATTCAAGCATTATTGCAGCAAAATCCTAACCCGGAAAAAGATTGCAGAGATTAAAACAGATAACTCTTTGCACCTCTGCGCCTCTGCGCCTCTGCGTGAATAAATTACCTACCAACTCAACAACGCCCAATCACATAAATGAACATCACCATCCCCGAATTATCCTTAGTTGTCCTCATTGGTGCTTCCGGTGCAGGTAAATCAACCTTCGCCCGTAACCACTTTCAACCCTTTGAAGTCTTATCCTCAGATTTTTGTCGGGGGTTAGTTTCTAACGATGAAAATAGCCAACCTGCTTCCGGGGATGCTTTTGATGTTCTGCACTACATTACAGCCAAGCGACTCGCAGCAGGTAAACTAACGGTGATAGATGCTACCAACGTACAGCCAGAAGACCGTAAAAACTTGCTGCAAATGGCAAAACAGTATCATTGCTTTGCAGTTGCCATAGTTTTTGACTTACCAGAAGAATTATGTCATGAAAGAAATCAGCAAAGGAGCAATCGCCAATTCGGCTATCATGTCGTGCGTCGTCATACCCAAATGTTACGGCGTTCCCTGCACGGTTTAGAAAAGGAAGGTTTCCGCTACGTCTACACCCTCAAGTCTGTTGAGGAAATCACATCTGTAGAAATTGAACGTCAACCCCTCTGGAACAACAAAAAACACGAACATGGCCCCTTTGATATCATCGGTGACATTCATGGTTGTTGTGATGAACTAGAGGCGTTACTGCAAGAGTTAGGGTACGTGAGAGAAGAGGGGAATCAGGAAGAAGTTTCTATGTTGTCTCCCTCATCTCTCTGGAACTCTCCTACCTACTACCACCCTGAAGGGCGTAAAGTTGTTTTCTTAGGTGATTTAGTAGATAGAGGCCCCCGTATCCTCGATACCGTCAAACTAGCACGCAACATGGTCGCCGCCGGCACAGCTTTTTGTGTTTGTGGTAATCATGAACACAAGTTTTTGCGGAAATTGCGGGGTAAGAATGTCCGGGTAACTCATGGGTTACAGCAAAGCATTGATGAAATGGAAGCCTTACCGGATGCAGTGCGTGAACCTTACAGCCAAGAACTCGCAGAATTTTTAGACTCCCTCATTAGTCATTACGTGCTAGATGATGGACGCTTAGTAGTGGCTCACGCAGGGTTGAAAGCGGAAATGCAAGGACGTGGTTCTGGTGCGGTGCGAGAGTTTGCTATGTATGGTGAAACTACAGGTGAGATTGATGAGTTTGGTTTACCTGTACGTTACAACTGGGCGGGAGATTATCGAGGTGAGGCGTTGGTTGTCTACGGACATACCCCTGTACCGGAAGCGGAATGGTTGAATAATACTATCGATATTGATACAGGTTGTGTGTATGGTGGTAAACTTACAGCCCTGCGTTATCCCGAAAAAGAACTGGTGAGCGTATCGGCGGCTCGTGTTTACCGCGAACCGGTTAAACCCTTGGGAGATAACAACATTACCCGTACAGCCCAACAGGAACTAGACGATGTCCTCAATATTGAGGATGTTTTGGGTAAGCGCATTATCAACACCAAACTCCAGCCAAATATTACCATTCGAGCAGAAAATGCGATCGCCGCTTTAGAAATTATGAGTCGGTTTGCAGCTAACCCCAAATGGCTGATTTACCTACCTCCTACCATGTCCCCTGTCGAGACATCGTCTACATCGGGATATTTGGAACACCCAACCCAAGCCTTCGCCTACTACCAAAACCAAGGAATTACAGAAGTTGTCTGTGAAGAAAAACACATGGGTTCACGGGCGGTTGTCGTGATTTGCCGCGATGTCGCCGCCGCCGAAACTAGATTTGGTGTAGTAGATGAAGGTATCGGTATTTGCTACACCCGCACAGGGAGACGCTTTTTTGATGACCCAGAATTAGAAAACCAAGTCTTACCGCGGGTGAATGCGGCTCTGACTCAAAGCAACTTTTGGGAAGAATTTAATACAGACTGGGTATGTTTAGACTGTGAACTAATGCCTTGGTCAGCCAAGGCTCAAGCTTTGCTAAGAGGGCAATATGCACCCGTGGGAGTTTCATCAAACTTAGCTTTAAATGATGCTGTAACTTTATTAAAACAGGCAAGCGTGCGGGGTGTTGATGTCGCGACTCAACTGACTCACTACCAACAACGCGCCCAAATGGCGAGTCAATACGTCACCGCTTACCGTCGCTACTGCTGGAAAGTCAACGATATTGCCGACTTGAAACTTGCGCCCTTCCACATTCTAGCCACAGAGGGAACAGTCCACACCGACAAAAATCATCTTTGGCACATGGAACAAGTAGCCAAAATTGCTCACTCAGACCCCGCACTACTCCTAGCAACTACGTACAAAGTTATCGATTTAACTGACCCCAGCAGCCAAGCTGAGGGCGTGCATTGGTGGTCAGAAATGACTCAATCCGGTGGTGAGGGTATGGTAGTTAAACCTATGCAATTCATCATCAAAGGTAGTCGAGGTATCATACAACCTGCGGTGAAATGTCGTGGACAGGAATATCTGAGAATTATCTACGGCCCTGAATATTCAGCCCTAGAGAATTTGCAACGTCTGCGTCAAAGGGGTTTATCCCTCAAGCGTTCCCTCGCCATGCGTGAATTTGCCTTGGGTGTAGAAGCCTTAGAGCGATTTGTTACCCATACACCCTTACGCCGTGTACATGAATGCGTCTTTGGTATTCTCGCCTTAGAGAGCGAACCAATTGACCCACGACTGTAAAATGTCAATCACAATTGCCAATGTATCGCCTAACATCGCCAATGTATCGCCTGACATTGCCAATGTATCGACTAACATCGCCAATGTATCGACTAACATCGCCAATGTATCGACTAACATCGCCAATGTATCGCCTAACTATCTTGTGTGTACACTGTAACCCAGTAGTTCATCAAGTTTGAATTGATGGATAAGCTTTTTTTGTAGTAAGGACTTTAGTCCTTAGAAAAATCAGGACTAAAGTCCTTACTACAAACCATCAAAACTAACTTGACACAGCACTAGGGTGTGTTTCGCATTAGCTTTTCCAAATAACGTGAAAAGACAGGTAGAAAGACACACAAAAAAATTCATCCTGATTTCACTTTTATTTGCCAGACTAAATAGTTGAACTGCTAACTTATGTTGTAGATAAAACTGATGCGATTCCCCTCTTGGAAAACAAGTTTTTTAGCTTTTAGCTTTGTAGTGCTAACAGCGTGTTCTTCAAACTCTCAAGCCCAAAATAAAAACTCCAATCCTATTGCTGATACTAGCCATAACCAGCACATGAATCATGGTGGCATGAATCACAACATGGCAATGGATTTAGGGCCAGCCGATGCTGACTATGATTTGCGATTCATTGATTCAATGATTCCCCACCATCAAGGGGCGTTAGATATGGCTAAGGAATTGCAACAAAAATCCACTCGCCCTGAACTCAAACAGCTAGCTCAAGCTATTATCAAAGCTCAGAACCAAGAAATTAACCAGATGAAGCAGTGGCGAACAGCCTGGTATCCCAAAGCAGGAGATAAACCAATGGCTTATGATGCCAAAATGGGTCACATGATGGAAATGTCATCTGACCAAATCAAAGCCATGATGATGAGCATGGACTTAGGCGCGGCTGATGCAGAATTTGACCTCCGCTTTATCAATGCGATGATTCCCCATCATGAAGGGGCTGTAGTCATGGCTCAAGATGCGTTGAAAAAGTCTCAGCGTCCTGAAATCAAAAATTTAGCTCAAGCCATTATCAAAGAGCAAAATACAGAGATTAATCAAATGAAGAATTGGCGTAAAACTTGGTATAAAAAGTAGACTTCATTTGGTAACTTTGCTCAAGGCTTCTCAGTTCCCGATTTAGATCGTGTCTTCTGCAAAGAGAACATAGGCATCTCCTTGCGAATCTTAACATTGTTTCCCAAAACGCGATCGCATAACTAAGCCGCAACTCAATCCCGTAAATACACCCAAAATAGTTAATGGTTCGGGAACTGGTTGAAGTTTACCATTACTCACGACTAATTTTGATTGCCCACCAGCATCTTCTACATCGGCGATACCAATACCAACTGTGTAATTACCAGCACTCAAAAAGGTATACTCTTAGTCTCGACTCAAATTATTTATATCCAAAAGAGTAATTGCACCATTAATAGTCACAAAAGCGTTGTCAGCGTCAAAAGTGCCGAGTTCTTTATCAAATGCGAGTGTAAGATCCCAGTTACAGCAGTTTGCGATCAAATAAACCACGACAATAACTATGATTACAGGAAAAACTAAGTTACTAGGTGTGATGGGGTATCCGGTGGGACATTCGCTGTCACCAGTGATGCATAATGCAGCAATTGCTGATTTGGGGTTGGATTATGTGTATCTTCCGTTACCTATCGAACCACAAAATTTAGAAGTGGCGATCGCAGGTTTGGCAGCTGTGGATGTTGTCGGTTTTAGTGTGACAATTCCCCATAAACAAGCAATTATGCCGCTACTCTCAGAAATCACACCCCTGGCTCAAGCTATAGGTGCAGTGAATACCGTGAGCCGGAGAAACAACCAATGGGTGGGTACAAACACGGATATAGTAGGATTTATTCATCCTTTGCAAACTACCTATAAACAGGATTGGAGTCAGAAAATCGCTGTCATTTTAGGGAATGGTGGCGCGGCTAGGGCGGTTGTTGCAGGTTGTCACCAACTAGGTTTTGCAGAAATCCATGTGGTGGGGCGGAATTTAGAGAAATTAAAAGATTTTCAGCAGAGTTGGGAATATTCACCCATTGCGGACACTTTACAAGTTCATACTTGGGATAAATTAACACAACTCATTCCCCAAGCTGATTTACTGGTAAATACAACCCCTATTGGTATGTATCCCAACGTGGATGATTCGCCTGTAAGTGTAGATGAAATGACGAATCTACAATTGGGTGCAATCGCCTATGATTTAATCTATATCCCCCAGCCGACAAAATTTCTTCAATACGCACAACAACAAGGAGCGATAGCCATTGACGGCTTAGAAATGCTAGTCCAGCAAGGTGTTGCAGCCTTAAAAATCTGGTTACAGCAAGACAATATACCTGTAGATGTCATGCGCCAAGCTTTGAGACAACATTTAGGCTTAGAAAATAGGTGTTAAAGAACAGGAAATTGTTTGTAGTGATTCTTTAATTACGAATTACTAGAATCAATCTTTTCTAAAATAATCTTAATAGCATTTACGATTAACTCAGGTTGATCAATCCAAACAAAATGGCCACTTTTATGAGCATCAAGTTGTACACAATTTCTAGATAAACTAATTATTTGCCTGTGCATTTGCTCTCGTAAATGATTAGCTGCTTTTATAGGTAAAAGCATAGTCCAAAGGGACGTTTGAAAAAAAGTATTGGCTTTAATACTAACTATAGGTAAGGCTTCAAACTGACTAGTTAACTGAAGTTGGCGACTGCTATTATCCAGGTTTAAGAGTTCGCGACTCATGGTAATCCAGTGTTTAGGGCGACAGAAAGAACGCTTAATTGGGTTGAGTGCAGCTTGAGGAAATTTAATTAAGTCTGGCTTTATAATCTCAAAAGTACCAATCACTTTAAGTAATCTGATAATGCCAAGCATTGATCCTAAAATTGACATGAAGAAGCCAGAAACAAAAAATAGTTTCAAAGCTTGTAAATAGATGGACATTTTCAGCATTCCTGTTTCATGGAGTCCATCAGTAAGTACCATTCCGATTACTTTTTCGGGAAAATAATGGGCATATAACCGGACGTTATAACTACCAAAGGAATTACCTACAAGAATATAAGGTGGCTCAATTCCTGCTTGTGTGAGGAGAGTATCTAATTCTGTAACAATTTGCTGACTGGTGCGTGGATGAGGACTATGATCACTCCAACCATATCCAGCACGATCATATATACAAACTCGTGATAGCTGGGCTATTTCTTGCACAAGTAAATAACCTTCCATTCCGCCTAAACTGTGTTCTAAGACCACAGTGGGGCTAGACTTTCCCGCCGTGTAAAAGTGTAAGCGATATCCACCCACATCAATTAGTTGTCCTGGTGGTGGTTGTCGATTTTCGATTAAACTTGCGATCGCCTGATAAAAAGTTGTAGCTAATAGTACGATAATTTCGATAGGGGATGGCATTCTATATGGTTGGCGTAAAATTCTAGAATAGCCGTCAATTAGCCAAACCGTTGCTTTTGTAGTTGGTACTGTCGCCATTTTTCTTGCTGACGCACTCTTTTCTCTGGGGTGAGATGATCAAAACAGTAGGGACAGGACATACCTAACTCATATTTGGGTGAGGCTTTATCTTCTTCAGCTAGGGGATGTCCACAACAGAAGCACAATTGATGATTCCCCGTTTCTAACCCATGACCTACGGCTATGCGTTCATCAAAAACAAAACATTCTCCTTCCCATAGACTTTGTTCTGGGGGGATTTCTGCTAAATATTTGAGAATGCCGCCTTTGAGGTGATAAACTTCCGTAAAACCTTGGGAAAGCATAAAAGCAGAGGCTTTTTCGCAGCGAATTCCCCCAGTACAGAACATGGCTACTTTTTTGTGTTGATGAGGGTCAAGGTTTTGACTGACATATTCGGGAAACTCGCCGAAGGAATCGGTTTGCGGATTTTGCGCCCTTTTAAAAGTACCGATATGCACCTCGTAATCGTTGCGGGTATCAATCACGGTGACATCTGGGTCGGCAATTAAATCATTCCATTCCTGGGGGGTGACGTAAATACCTACCTGTTGATTCGGGTCAACTTCCGGTACACCCAAAGTCACAATTTCTTTTTTCAAACGCACCTTCATTCTTTCAAAAGGTGGGTTTTCAGCCGTAGATTCCTTGTGTTCTAAGTCTGTGAAGCGAGGATAAGAACGCAGATGGCTAAGAACCGAGTCTATTGCTGGACGCGAACCTGCGATCGTACCGTTGATTCCTTCTTTGGCTAAAAGAATCGTTCCCTTAATGCCTTGTGCTAAACAGTAAGACAATAAGGGTGCTTGCATCTCGCTAAAATCCGGTAAACTCACGAATTTATAAAACGCGGCAACAATTTGGGTATTTTCTTGGTTCATCCCTTTGGTAAAATTACAACTTTCTGGTATATTTATCTAAGTGAAATAAAATTACTCACATTTTTATTTTACGGGGGTTTAGCTCAGTTGGTAGAGCGCCTGCTTTGCAAGCAGGATGTCAGCGGTTCGAGTCCGCTAACCTCCATACTATTCATTCAGTTAAGTTTGTAGTAAGGACTTTAGTCCTTAAATAGAAAAGCACTAAAGTGCTGACTACAAACCTATCAAAATTAATGTACTACTTAGAACGCTGAAATACTACTGACAGATTATTGGCTGGCATTTGGTAAGTTGCTTGTAAATTGAGATTTTCTTTACTAGCTACTGCTACCACATCTTCTAAGTTGCGTACACCCCATTCTGGATTTTGAGCGCGTAAAGATTCATCAAAAGCCTCGTTACTGGGTGCGGTATGTTCTCCGCCTTGTTTATAGGGGCCATATAAATAGAGAATACCGCCTGGGGGTAAAATGCGACCAGCACCCGCCATCAGTCCCAAACAGGCTGACCAAGGGGAAATGTGAATCATATTAATATTTACAATAGCAACTATGGGGGAGTAATTACTGTCTTGGTCTTTTTCTACTGGCCAAATTGGTTGTGCAGCATCCAGTTCTAGAGGGGGATAGAGATTATCGCTGGGGAAATGTTCTGCCCAAGTTGCGATACTAGCCCGTAATTCGGGATTAGGATCAGAAGGTAGCCATTGACGGGGAGTGAGGCGGGGGGCAAAAAATATGGAGTGTTCGCCAGTACCGCTTGCTATTTCCAAGATAGTGCCAGTGGTGGGTAAGACTTGCAAAAGCAGTTCTAGAATGGGTTCACGATTGCGCTGTGTAGCTGGGGCGTATTTTCGTGCGTCTTCTTTTGGTATATTCATTTGACTGTGTAGCCTGCCTTGGATATTCATCTCATAATTAAGCTAACAGCGATCGCCTATCCTATATTAATTTTGTCTTGACCAACAAATTCAGTTGTGAAAGTTGGATTTTTATCCTCTAGTAACATCTCGATTACTTCACGCAGATTCATCTGTAACTCGTCTAAAGTTTCAGCTTGAGAATGCGCTCCAGGAAACCCAGGAACGTAGCCCATATATAAACCAGTGTCCATGTCTTTCTCAACAACCGCAGTAAAGGTTTTCATAATGGCTTATAACTTATCGATGCTTTAAGCGTTGCTCACCCACTCCAGGGAAGATTTGCCTGTAATTCGAGGCTACCATGCTCCTGCTGATTCCGGTGTAGTCGCTCTGGGATATTCATCTGATAATTAGACTAACAGCGATCGCCTATCCTATATTAATTCCATATTAATTTTGTCTTGAGGGTTAAGCTATGACTCAAGCCTTACGCCAGTTAGTGACATTTGATGAGTTCGTTGCTTGGTATCCAGACAACCCACAGCGACGTTATGAGTTGCATGATGGAGTAATTATTGAAATGCCGCAACCCACAGGCGACCATGAAGAAGAGATTGGATTCTTGGTTGAAGAAATAGTTACGGAATATAGGCGTTTACAACTACCTTACTTCATTCCCAAAACTACATTAATTAAACCATTAGACAACGAATCGGCATATTCGCCAGATGTGGTGATATTGAATCGCCCCAACTTAGTTAACGAACCTCTGTGGAAAAAAACATCAACAGTTAGCCAAGCCGCATCAGTTCCGTTAGTTATTGAAGTGGTGAGTAGCAACTGGCGAGATGATTATGTCAAAAAGGCTAGTGATTATGAAGTGATAGGAATTCCAGAATATTGGATTGTTGACTATTTAGGATTGGGTGCGAGGCGATTTATTGGCAACCCCAAACAACCCACGATCTCAATTTACACTTTAGTAGAAGGCGAGTATCAAGTCAATCAATTTAGAGATCAGGACTTTCTCATCTCACCGACGTTCCCAGAACTAAAATTAACCGCCGCACAAATTTTTCAAGTTGGTCAATAGTTCTCCCTTGTCTTCCCAGTCAACAGTCAACACTTCCCGGAGATTCCTTTGCCTAAATTTATTACATCTGTCCAACCGCCGCTAACATTTATCCCTCACCGATTTAATCCGCTTATCCTGCGCATTTTTCACGGGTTGTTACCAATTATCTTACGGTTTCGGACTCGTCCTTGGCTACCGGCGGGAATTGTCCGGGTGGACGTGAAAAATGCTGAAGTTTTGGCAGAACTCTATGCACAATTCCAAACTGGTAAAATTCGTCTGTTGATGGCATTTCGTCACCCAGAGGTAGAAGATCCCCTGTGTGTGCTGTATATGTTGTCGCGTCTTGTACCACAAGCAGCACGTCAGCAAGGAATCAAGCTACAATACCCAATTCACAGCCATTTTCTCTATGACCGAGGGATGACTATCTGGGCTGGGGAGTGGTTGGGGTGGTTGTTTTCGCGGTTGGGTGGTGTGGCGGTGCGTCGTGGACGGCGATTGGATAAGCAGGCGATTCAAACGGCACGGAATTTATTTGCAAATGGGAAATTACCGATCGCCATTGCCCCGGAAGGTGGTAACAATGGTCATAGTGGTATTGTCAGCAACTTAGAACCCGGTGTGGCGCAAATGGGGTTTTGGTGCGTGGAAGATTTGCACAAGGCTCACCGTACTGAAACTGTGATAATTGTGCCGATTTCGATTCAATATCACTATATTCAGCCACCTTGGTTAAAACTAGATCAGTTATTAAGTAAGTTAGAGGCTGATAGTGGTTTACCAGACAAGTCTATTGGTGATGAGGTAAATCAGCCGGAAATTTACCGTCAGCGTATTTGTCGGTTGGGTGAATATCTGATTACGGAGATGGAAGAGTTTTATCGCCGCTTTTATCATCAAGATATCCCGAAAGCGAGTGTATCTGAAGCCTCGAATACACCCAATGAGGTGTTAATAGATAGACTACATTACTTATTAGAGAAAGCTTTACAAGTTTCCGAGCAATATTTTGGTCTGCAACCTCAAGGTAATTTTATTGACCGTTGTCGCCGTTTGGAAGAAGCTAGTTGGAATCTGATTTATCGGGACGATTTGCTAGATATAAATACTTTACCACCTTTCAAACGGGGACTCGCTGACTGGGTAGCCCAAGAAGCAGACTTAAGGGTACAGCATATGCGCCTGGTAGAAACTTTTGTGGCGGTTCAAGCTAATTATCTGCAAGAACAGCCAACTGCTGACAGATTGGCAGAGACAGCTTTACTGATGTTTGATATGTTATCTCGAATCCAATCATCTACATTACCAGGGCGATCGCGTTTAGGTTTGCGACAAGCAACACTAAAAGTAGGTGAACCCATTTGTGTAACTCAACGCTGGGAAAAAGTGCAGCATGACCGTCAAGCAGCTAAACGTGCTGTTAATGATTTGACGCAGGATTTGCAGTTGGCGTTAGAACATTTGATTCAGGACTAATGTATGAGGTGACAGGGGACAGGGGACAGGTGACAGGTGACAGTGATAACTGTTGATTTCCTCATGTCTAGTAGACTATTGCTTTCATTAGAATGCAACTCTCTGTGTCTTTGTGTTTAAAAAAGTGTTTTTCACCACAGAGGCACAGAGACACAAAGAAGAGAATATTGAGCTTTTATTAATAAAAAATCAAGGATTTGCGACAGTTTTTAGTTGTGTAGGTTTGTGAAGACTACGGAAGTATAGACTACCTACTGTTAGCCAAAACAGCAGATAGGCGATCGCCTGCACGAGATACAGTTTTTGGGTGTAGCCAAATAAGGTTTTGAGCAAAATTCCTGGAAACTGTCTATCAGGTAAGATTTCTGATAAATCCCACATGAGGGGGCCGAGAAGACAAGAGGTGTTTTCTAGTCCACAAGTATTAGATATTGAGGGATTGATGTGGTTAAAGGCGATCGCAGCTGCATCTAGATGACGGAAAGCAGAAATCACTAATCCAGAGACAATCAACAGCAGCAATACCCCCATTGCTTGGAAAAATTGCCTTAAATTAATACGGATGCTCCATTTAAAAAGCAGCATACCAATGACAGCTGCCATAATTAGTCCAGCGATCGCACCCAGTAGAGGTGTCCAGCCTTGTTGAAATTTAGCGATGATAAACACAGCTGTCTCTAAGCCTTCTCGAAAGACAGCGATAAAAATGAGGCTAAAAATTGCCCAAGCTGCTTTCTTATCTTGACCTAATGCACTCTTGACAGAACCTGCGATTTCTGCTTTGAGAAACCTTGCTTGTTTAGTCATCCAGATTAGCATCCAACTAAGCATAGCGATCGCAATTACACCCAGTCCCATCTCAAATAATTGTTTGAAGACAGGTGCATATATATTCTCAGATGTCTGTAATCCTTGGATACCTAAATTTAGTAATAAACCAACTACAAAACTAGCTATAACGGCGGTAAAAATTCCTAAATATACCCAACGATACAGTTTTTGTTGTTCAGCTTGTTGTAAACAGGCGAAGACAATACCGACAACTAAAGCAGCTTCTACACCTTCTCTGAGGGTGATAAAGAAAGTTGGTAATGCAGCACTCCAATCCATATTCCTAAATGCTTTCTGTAGGGGATAATTCTACGGTTTTAATAGCCGCAGATTCTTTATCTTTAACAGATTTTTCCTGGTGTGAGCCATGCTTTGATTTTTTGGACTTATGTCCGTGTGGTTTTTCGGGGTTGATTAGATAAACCCCTAAACCCCTGTTTCGTGCAAGTTCACAATAGTTTGTCTGGTGTGATAGGCAGGTCGCGGATGCGTTTACCTGTGGCGTGATAAACTGCATTAGCGATCGCAGCAGCTACGCCAACAATTGGTAATTCACCCAAGCTTTTAGTTCCCAGTACGTTGACATGAGGGTCGTGTTCTTCAATAAATTGCACTTCCATGCTGGGAATATCTGCATGAACGGGAATTAAGTAATCGGAAAGGTTTGCACCAATTATTTTACCGCTATTCATATCCATAACGGTTTTTTCCATCAATGCCATCCCAATTCCCCAAGTAATACCGCCAATTACCTGACTGCGTGCTGTCTTAGTGTTGAGAATGCGTCCTGCACTGTACACACCTATGCACCTTCTCACTTTAACTTCGCCTAACAACTCATCAACGGCTACTTCTACAAATACCGCACCAAAGGAATGTTGAGAATATTGTTTACTTTCTGGGTTGGGTGAGGTAGCTTCAGTCACTACTAAACTTTCTAACCCATGACGCTGCAAAATCTCCGTGTAGCTATCTCGCCTAGATGGTTCTGATTTTAGAAAGATTTGTCCTAACTCAACGCTGATATCTGTTATTTGACACCCATAAAGTTGTGAGTTTGAGTCTGCTATTGCCATTTGTATCAGCTTTTCCCGTGCAGCAGTAGCGGCTTGATGCACAGCCGGGGATACACTAGCCACGGTGATGGAGTTACCTGTAACGGGTGCGGTGGGAAGATTGCTATCACCTAAGCTAAACTGCACTGGCTGACTAGATAAGCCTAACGCCTCAGCCGCGACTTGAGTCATGACTGTGTAAGTACCTGTCCCAATGTCTTGAGTTCCCGTTTGGACGCTGACTTCCCCAGTAGCAAAAATTTCTACTTTGACAGTTGCAGACATGGAATGGGTGGGAAATGTTGCACTCGCCATTCCCCAACCTATCAGGAAGTTACCATCCTGTATAGAACGGGGTGTAGGGTGACGTTGTGACCAGCCGAAAAGTTCTGCCCCTTTTTGGTAGCATTGTTTGAGTGATTTACTTGACCAAGGTAAGCCTGTTTGGGGGTTGATATCTGCATGATTTTGCAATCTAATTTCGATGGGGTCAATATTTAAGGCATAGGCTAGTTCATCTATTGCTGATTCTAAGGCAAACATCCCCGGTGCTTCGCCTGGCGCACGCATAAAGGTGGGTGTACCTGCATTTATCCGCGCTAGACGGTATTTTACTTCCAAATTGGGGCAGGCGTAAATCATGGTGGTGGCTGCGCCTACAGGTTCTACAAAGTCATCAAAGATGGAAGTTAAGGATGTCCCGATGTGTTTGATGAGGGTTAGCTGTCCTTGTTTGGTTGCGCCTAGGGTGAGTTCTTGGTGAGTTTGGGATCTATAACCACAAGCAGTATACATTTGCGATCGCGTCAGCACAACTTTCACTGGACGCTGGACTTGACGAGATGCGATCGCGGCTAGGATAGTATGGGAACGTAGCAAGGCTTTACAACCAAATCCCCCGCCTAAATATTTGGAGATGACGCGGACATTTTCTAGCGGTAGTTTTAGCACCCCTGCAAGGCGTTTCTGTGTACCGGAAATACCTTGCGTAGTTTCATATATTGTTAAATTATCACCTTCCCAAATGGCGATCGTAGCAGAAGTTTCTAGGGGATTATGATGTTCCATTGGGGTGCTGTACACCTGTTCAATGAAAATTTCTGCCTGGGTTTTACCTAATTCAATATCGCCTCTGGTGATTTTTCCAGGCATAATGCCAAAAAAGATAGATTCTGGCTCAAATACTTCTGGTAGTGCTTGCGCCATTGTTACTGTCGGCGTTGCTACTTCGTAGGTGATTTTTACCAGAGATGCACCGTATTCAGCCTGTTCTAAGGTTTCGGCAATTACAATACCCAAGGGTTGCCCATAATGGTAAATATTATCATCTTTCTTTGGTGGGGTTGGGGTGGGAATGAAGGGGATATTTATTAAGTTAGGGGTTTGATCATAGGTGATAATATCTATTACACCAGGGACGGCTAAGGTTTGGGTTGTATCTATGGTGAGAACTTTACCTTTAGCGATTGCACTTTGAAATATTACTCCATAGGTTAATTTTTCTATAGGAATATCGGCTGTATATTGCGCTTCTCCTGTCACCTTTAATCTGCCATCGACGCGATTGAGGGGTTGACCGATAATGTTATTCATAATCTTTTCGCTGGGTATTAGGGATTAATTTGGCTCACGCTCCAGACGCAGAGACGCAGAGAAGAGGAGTTAGAGAACTTGAATTTTCAGCTTGTTTATTTCTCTGATTCTTCCCTCTGCGCCTCCGCGCCTCTGCGTGATAAATCTTACTGATTATTCACCAAGTGCGCGGATTAAAACACGTTTTACTAACTCGATTTTGAATTCGTTATGTTGCTGTGATTTTGCTTTTTTAACTGCTAATTCTGCCGCAGTTGTTAATGTATCTTGATTTAGTAGTTTATCTTGTAAAAATTCCTCAACTTCCCACGCACGCCAAGGTTTAGTTCCTACTCCACCAAAGGCAATTTTGGCAGTTTTAATTGTGTCTTGCTCTCTCTCTAAAGCAATAGCTACAGATGTTAAAGCAAATTCATAAGCTGCTCTATCTCGGATTTTTAAATAATGTGATTTTGTACTAAAACTACCATTTGGTATTTCCACAGCTACAATTAATTCTCTAGACTGTAATAGTGTTTCTTGATGTGGTGTGTCTCCTGGTAAGAGATAAAAGTCATGAATAGAGATACGGCGTTCTTGTTCTGCATCTTGAATACAAATTACTGCATCTAATGCCGTTAAAGCTACTGCTAAATCTGAGGAATGGACAGCAATACAATGTTCACTAGTGCCGAAAATAGCGTGCATCCGGTTGTAACCGTTAATTGCAGAACAACCTATACCTGGGGTACGTTTGTTACAGGGGAAAGTTGGATCACGAAAATAAGGACAGCGTACTTTTTGTAATAAATTACCGCCAACTGTCGCCATGTTTCTAAGTTGGGGTGATGCACTTTGATTTATGGCTTGGGTAATGACTGGATAGTGTTCCTGAATATAAGGATTAAAGGCAACATCAGTTAGCCGACAAACTGCACCAATGCGAACTACTGTGGCGGAGATTTCAATATTAGCTAAAGGTAAACTGTTAATATCAATTAATATATTAGCTGACTGCACCCTATCTTTCATTAAGCCTAATAAATCTGTACCACCTGCGATAAATGCCGCAGTTTGGTCTTGTTTTAATGTCGATATCGCCTGTTCTTTAGTTGTTACTTTGGCATAACTAAATGGCTGCATCTTCTATTCCCTCTAGTACCTCTTGAATAGCCGCAATAATATTGGGATAAGCACCGCATCGACAAAGATTACCACTCATATTTTCGCGAATTTCTGCCTTTAATTGGGGGATTTCTTCAGAAATCATTCCTACGGCAGATACTATTTGACCGGATGTACAGTAACCACATTGAAAGGCATCATGGTTAATAAACGCTGTTTGCATAGGGTGGAGTTCACCATCTTTTGCTAATCCCTCTATGGTAGTAATTTCGCTGTCTGTGTGCATGATTGCTAAAGTCATACAAGAGTTAATTCTTCGCCCATTTACCAATACAGTACAAGCACCACACTCGCCGCGATCGCACACTTTTTTAGTCCCTATCAAACCCAGCTTCTCTCGCAGCGCGTCAAGTAATGTTATACAAGGTTCTAGGTTTACTAGGTAAGACTGATTATTCACAGATAAAACCATTTCTACTTCTTCTGAGGGAAATATTTTTATGTCTTCATTAGGAAAATTATGACTTGTTAGAGATATAATTTTTTTGTCCATATGTAATTGAATATTTTCTCTTTTGTAGATGAATTTTAGCAATATTTTCAGCTAAAGTTCTCAACATAGTATCTCATAAAAAATATGATAGACTCAAAATTATTAGTACAAAAAGTTGCAATTATTGGTGCTGGCCCTGGTGGTTTAGCTGCGGCGATCGCGCTCTCAAATCTGGGTTTAGATGTGCAAGTATACGAAAAAGCCCAGGATTTCCGTCCGGCTGGGACAGGTTTAGGATTAGTCTCCAATGGCTTGAATTGTTTAGAAGCGATCGCACCGGGAATTATCAGCACCCTCACCAAGTCCGGCTGTCCGGTTCACCAGACGGTTCTCAAAAGTATGGCGGGGGAAACCATTAGAACACACTCCAGCACATTATTAGAAAAATATGGACATCCATTATTAACTGTTTGGTGGTGGCGATTGCAGCAAACCTTAGCATCAAGATTACCATCAGAAATTATTCATCTCAATCATCGCTGTATTGGCTTTGAACAAGATGAAAGTGGCGTAGCCATCTACTTTGAGAATGGCAAAACAGCATATGCAGATTTGCTCATTGGTGCTGATGGAGTAAACTCCACCGTTAGAGAAAGCTTATTTGGTGAGGGTAAGCCGAATTATCTAGGAAGTATGTGTTGGCGTTCCGTCCTCGAATATCGCCATGAGTTATCTAATTCTTATCAACTAGTATTTGTCAAAGGTAATCAGCAATTTATGTATATTCTCGATGTGGGAGAAGGTTACACCAGTTGGATTAGTCGTAAATTTATCCCAGATTGTCAGCTTTCCCAGAGTCCAGAAGCAGCCAAAACTCGGATTCTCCATGAATTAACAGGCTGGGATGATTCCTTTCGCGCCTTAGTAGAAGCCACACCAGCCGAACAAATTTGGGAAGGGCCAATCTGCGATCGCCCCCCGTTAACTCACTGGAGTAAAGGTAGAGTTACACTATTAGGCGATGCAGCACATCCAATGGCCCCAGCTATGGGTCAGGGAGCAAATAGCACCTTTGAGGATGTCTGCGAATTGCAAACCTGCTTATCCCAAGGCGCAAGTTTAACAGAGGCTTTAGCCAACTATGAACAAAGCCGTATCCAGCGTACAAGTCTTATCCAAGCCCGTAGCGCGATCGGTGAGATGCGCTATTACGATATTGATACCACTAAACAAACATCAGAGCGATTCTCTGAAGGAGACGCTGCGCCGCAGTTAAATAATGATGAATTTCAAGATTGGCTCTATAACTACAAACCACCTGCAATATTATGAAGTCCAATCAAAAAATTACTACGCCAGAAGAAAATGAACAAGCTAATCAAAATGGTTGCTGCAAGATTACTGACAGAATTGAACTACGTTGTAGAAAATGACAACAACGTAAATTCCTTATCTAGTAAACGTTGTAGACGTTGTAACCATAAGCACAGATCCTCAAGACGGTACTTGCACCCGTTGAGCTAAATCTGCCCACAGTCGGGTAAAGTGGCTTGGATTCAGAGTAAGTAATATATCAACCTCGGCTTTGAGAGCAGCTTGGGCAATTAGTGCATCAAAAATTCCACCTCCTGGGAGATTAAGTGTAACCATAGAAGCGATCGCTTGTTGGTAATCATCAGCAGTGAGGGGAATTGCTGTAAAAAAATGCAGGTTCTCATTGATTAAGCGTTGGGCGATCGCTGGAGAGATTGGCGGTCTTACAGGTAGGCGAGTCAGAACGGAATAAAGTTCAGCAAAGGTGTGCGTTGAGAAACATCCGTCAATTTTCTTTTCTTGTGCCTGTTGCAACCACGGTAGACAAACATGATGCCGAGGATGACTAACTTCAAACGCTGCTACTAATACAGATGTGTCAAACAGGACTTTCATAATCTGCAATTAGGTCACTGAGTCTTTCTTGCCGCATTTGGTCAACAGAGGTTTCCAGATTCCCAATTGGGGTAGATTGAATAACTAAGGCCGTTCCAACTCGATATAAATGGGGTTCAGTAGTTAGTAAATTTTCGATTGCGGCTTGCACAAAAGCTTCAGCCGTCATACCTTTCGCGGCGGCTTGAGCTATCAAACGAGCTTCTATTTCTGGAGTTAATTCAAGGGTAATTGCCATAGAATCATCCAATTGCGTTCATTATCTCAATTATAAAAGCTTTGTTGGGTTTTGCTGTCGCGCGACCCAACCGACTATTTCGCTTAACTCGCAGCCAACCTACCCCAACCCACGTAAGGTAACTTAGCAGATGTTGCCCGAATTTGCTCAGAATTTGCCACTAACTGACCGCAAGCATCCCAAGCACCGGAAACAAAGGTGCTTCTAGTGCCTTCATCAAGGGTAACTGGGGCGGTAAAGTCACCAACTTGCACCTGCAACGTTTCTAAATTTACCGTGACACTAGCTAGGGGATTAGCTGCTACTAATTCTTGTAATTGTTTAACCGTCACCTCGTCAACTGTCAAACAAGGTATACCAATCGCTACACAATTACCAAAGAAAATTTCCGCAAAGCTTTCACCGATGAGGGCTTGAATACCCCATTTGGATATAGCTTGGGGTGCGTGTTCTCGTGATGAACCACAGCCAAAATTGCGGTTAACAATTAAGATATTCGCGCCTTGATATTGGGGTTGATCAAATGGATGCTCACCATTTAGAGCAGTGCGATCGTCAATAAATGCTCCTTCACGCAATCCATCAAAGGTGACGGCTTTCAAAAATCTCGCGGGAATGATGCGGTCTGTATCGATATCATTACCCACTAAAGGTATACCACGTCCAGAAACTTGTTTAACTTCACTTACCATAATAAATTCAAAATTCAAAATTCAAAATTTGCTAGGAATTGGTGACTGGAGGCTAGAGGGGAAATTTCTCTCTTGCCTCCTTCCTGCCTCCTTCTACAGCAACTCGCGCACGTCGGCTACTTCTCCTTTAATTGCCGCAGTTACTACCATTGCAGGACTCATTAGGAGTGTCCGACCAGAGGCTGAACCTTGGCGGCCTTTAAAGTTGCGGTTGGAGGAGGAAGCACTAATTTGTCTGCCTTCTAGTTTGTCGGGGTTCATCGCCAAACACATGGAACAACCGGGTTCGCGCCACTCAAAGCCGGCTTCTTGGAAGACTTTATCTAATCCTTCCGCTTCGGCGGCTAGCTTGACTCTTTCCGAACCAGGGACGACAAAGGCTTTAATTCCCGCCGCTACATGGCGACCTTTGGCGATTTTGGCTGCTTCTCTCAGGTCGCTAATCCTGCCATTTGTACAGCTACCAATGAAGCAAACGTCAATTTTAGTTCCCTTAATTGGTTGACCAGGATATAAATCCATGTAGCGATATGCTTCTTCTGCAACGAAGCGGTCTTCTTCTGCTAATTCTTCCGGCTTGGGTATCAACTGGTTTACGCCAATACCTTGTCCGGGGGTAATTCCCCAAGTCACTGTGGGGGGAATATCCGCCGCGTTGAAGACTATCACATCATCATATTCGGCATCAGCATCACTCTTGATGGATTCCCACCAAGCTACTGCTTGATCCCACTCAGCACCTTTCGGGGCAAAGTCTCTACCTTGGAGGTAATCATAGGTGATTTGATCAGGATTAACGTAACCGCATCTTGCACCGCCTTCAATGGCCATGTTGCAGACTGTCATCCTCTCTTCCATATTCATCTGCTCAAAGGTAGTACCTGCGTATTCGTAGGCGTAACCTACACCACCTTTTACTCCCAGGATGCGGATGATATGTAAAATCACATCTTTAGCGTAGACACCAGGGTTAAGAGTGCCGTTAACTTCTATTTTGCGGACTTTGAGTTTAGATAATGATAGGGTTTGGGAGGCGAGAACGTCGCGGACTTGACTTGTACCGATACCAAAGGCGATCGCACCAAAAGCCCCATGACTGGAAGTATGGCTGTCTCCACAGGCGATGGTCATTCCTGGCTGGGTGAGTCCTAATTCGGGGGCGATGACGTGGACTATACCTTGGTTGCCAGAACCAATATTATGGAAGGTGATAGCATTTTCTTGACAGTTTGTTTCTAGCGACTGGATCATTTCTTCCGCCATGCGATCGCTAAAGGGACGGGCCTGATTCTCTGTAGGTACAATGTGATCTACAGTGGCTACAGTCCGCTCTGGAAACAAAACTTTTAGTCCTCTCTCCCGTAACATAGCAAAGGCCTGGGGACTGGTAACTTCATGAATTAGGTGTAGCCCAATAAATAGCTGTGTCAGCCCTGAAGGAAGTGTACCAACCGTATGTAAGTCCCAAACTTTATCGAACAGTGTTCCTTTGCTCATAAGTCAATGGTTAGGTTACAAGAGTCAGAGTTTTTATAGTATCAAAAAAAGTCGAGCTTTTTTCTGGTGGAGTCACATCGCTGAGTTGTTATCTTTGGGCTTATTTTACGCCGTGCTGTACTAATGAGGTGAAGATAGTGGCTTCTTTGATTCCTAACTCTGTTGTTAGCAATCAAAGAAGCCATTACTAAAAATTTTGATGATTCTAATTGCGATCGCCAAATTTTGGACTTTACCCTCAAATATTTAAATCTTTCAGGGCTAAACGAATTTGTTCTAAACGCCTACGGTTAACTCCCAGATCCGATTCTCCTACACGGGATGCCGATCGCATATGAATGACTGACTCATTGGGAGGTAAATAAAACTCTACATCATCCACAAATTTGAAGATGCGGCTTTTGGAAATCGCATAGATATAATTTTCTTTTTCTTCTAAAACCTCTGTCCGGGGAACAACTGTGAGAACTTTGAGTAAGGTTTCTCGTGCTTTGTTGCGATCTACATGATAGGCGATCGGGTCAATGGAGTGTTTGGCATCAGCATCCTGACTCACAACACAGTTATCTGAAACTGGACAAGCACTCAGATGTCCTAACTTAACACCCAAGCCAGAAGAGTCAGCCCAAGAGGCAGCAGGCAGTATTAAACTACAAGTTAAAGTTAAAAATATTACACAAGTAATACTCCACAGTAGTTGCTTTGTCCAAGCTTGTGAGAGACGGAACATGATAAATTTACTCCTCAAAGTTTCAATAGCACTCAATTATTTTCCGTTATCTTGCCTTTTTTTCATGAAATTAAACTTGCGCGACGATGCTCCGCCCCGCCGTAGGCGTTGGCGCAGCCTCTGTCTGCGACACGCTACGCGAACGGAGAGATGGCGTTCCGCCCACCGTAGGCGATCGCACCCAAGCTGCACTTTTTGCTAGTTCCTTCCTTACGAGTCGTGATGCGTAAAGCCCCCGCGCTTTAGCCCTACCGTGTATACACAAGTCCACCCTGAGCGAGTTTCCAGCCTAAAAAGATACGTCGGTGGAAAAAGGCTATAAAACAACGGGATTCTGTGGTGGCGTTCGTCTTTGACGTTGCCGCAGGCATCGCTAATAGCAAGGAGTTCTACATAGAGCGATATGCTAGATTTGCTACTCCTGTTGCTGCCTAGCACTGCTTTTTGGTAGTCAAAATAATTTTATCTTTCCCTAAGTTTCCGCCGCTCAAAATCTTGTTGAGTGGCGAAAAACTAATAGATACTGGGGAAATTATGAATTTAGGTATAACTATAGGTCTGCTATAAATTGGAACACTTAATCCTGGGGAGAAATTAGCTACACAGTAGTGTATCTTCTACCACCAAACGTGATCTGCGGAAATAAGAAGCAGAATTGAGTCCCATCGCGTTGCAATGTTGAGCGCACTTGCGGCAAATAGCAGCACAAAACATCATTGTGGCATCGCTGCTCATTTGTTCACAAGCCGTTGCAGTGCGATCGCAAATTTGGGCGCACAAGCTACAGGTGTTACCCATAAACTCAGAGCCGTCATTGATCATGTTGACGCACATCATGCACATTTCTGCACAGTCCCGCAACATGGACATCATAGTCATATCTATATATCTACCACCCTGATCCTTGCTGTATTTGAGGGTATCAATGCAAGTGGTTTGGGATTTGAT
>NZ_JAYGGZ010000068.1:0-36251 GCF_034931465.1 Anabaena sp. UHCC 0399
CAATGGTGGCACTGACTTAGGAATGGTAACGGTAGCAGTAGGAATTGACCTTAATGGTACAAACCAAGACGACACTATTAACGGTACATCTGGTAATGACATTATTAATGGACTCAACGGTGACGATATTATCTTTGGCTTGGCTGGTAACGATAACCTCATCGGTGGTAATAGTAACGACACCCTTTATGGTGGTACTGGCAACGACCAACTTCTAGGCGGTAACGGTGAAGACACACTTTATGGCGGTACTGGCAACGACCGTCTGGAAGGTGATAACGGTGAAGATAACCTTTATGGCGATGACGGTAATGACACCCTTTTAGGTGGTAACGGTAAAGATTTCCTTGTTGGCGGTGCGGGTAATGATTTCCTCAACGGTGGCAAAGCCGATGATATCCTGACTGGCGGTACTGGTAGCGATATCTTTGTTTTAGAGAAAGCCGCAGGTCGAGATACAATCACCGACTTTAGTTTAGGTCAAGGCGATAAAATCGGCTTGTCTGGTTTGAGCTTTAGTCAGTTGTCTTTCGCTGGTGATGAGATTCGTTTAGGTAATCAAACTTTAGGCATCCTGACTGGCTTTGATACCACGACGCTGACGCAGAACAACTTTATCTCTGTTTAAGAGTATTGGGTGGGCGAATGTTTGCCCACTCGACAACTTATTTAGGTGCATTGGCTTGCAACTTGATTGCATTGCCTTGCACCTTTGTTGCATTAACTCGCCATCAAGTTGCATCGACTTGTACTTTTGTTGTAGTCAAGAGCAACTTAGTTACATTTAGTTGCACCTTTGTTGCATTCAATACTTTCGCCACCGATTGAGCCAATCTACTTGACCAACCCAATCTGCTGCTTCTGCCTCAGATAATAGGCAATCTAATGCCGCA
Organism: Anabaena sp. UHCC 0399; assembly: GCF_034931465.1. Lineage (NCBI taxonomy): Bacteria > Bacillati > Cyanobacteriota > Cyanophyceae > Nostocales > Nostocaceae > Anabaena > Anabaena sp. UHCC 0399. The sequence continues at coordinate 894 of NZ_JAYGGZ010000068.1, forward strand.
ATCAAATCTGAAAGTGACCAACTATTCTGAGCAGCAAGGATAATACCGCCATGTTGCGGATACTGTTGCGCTAGAACAATAAAGTCTCTCACGTTGAAAGTAAAGATACATCTGCCCTGAGCAGTTGCGCGTAATAATTGAGTTTCATCACTAGCATCTAAAGGCATCCAGTCATTTGGTGTACGAGTAACATCATGCCCTTTAGACATCAATGCTGAATGCAGCGATTTACTGGAGGTATCTGCATCCAAATGAAGTTTGAGTTTAACCATTGGCAATTTCTAAGGATTGCTCAGAAGCGATCGCTGCGTCAACCTGCCCCTTATTTACTACATAAAAACTCAAAGCTTCTTTTACCTGTCCTTCAGTAAGCTCATACTCATCAGCAATCTGAGTTGGACTCATACCCCATTTTTGGGAAGCGATGGCCACAGTCTGCACTCGAATTCCTGTCCCTTTGATGACTGGCACAAGTTGCCCATTGCCTCCCTGACGATAAGCAATTTGTGGAAAAGATGCTTTCAGGGTACTTACTTTTTCTGTTAAAGCCCACAAAATAAATTGGTCAAGCGAAACCCCCTGACTATGAGCTAATTGCTCAATTTCAAGCTTCAACTGATCAGGTAAATTTAGGGCATATGCTGTCATTTTCAGTTTTTAATTGCTGGCTCTAGAAACATCATATTCTAAATCTAGATCAACATCCCGTGGAATTCTAGCTTGAAACCAACATAGTCAAAGGTTTAGCGATGTCTACGACAAGGCTTATGCCTACGCTCCTCTGGTGATTCACATAAGTATTAATTATATAGGACAAAGATCCTAGTCAAAACTTGGATCTTTGTCCGATGTGGTGAATGGGGCGATCGCTCTATTATTTTTGTATTTACACTCTTACTGAAGACCTCATGAAAACTCTACTCTTTGCTACAGCCCTCGCTACCTCATCTGGATTGGTTTTTGGAACAATGGAAGCTGCTTCTGCTTTAACCTGGAAGTGGAATTATTCTGGTAATGGAATAGACGCGATGGGTACTTTCACCACTAATAATACCCCTGACGATTTGGGTTTCTACCAGATTTTAGGAATTAGTGGTACACGCAATGGCGAAACAATTACTAGTCTGCAACCCGTAGGTACTCCAATACCAGGAAACGAACCTTTCAATGTAGATAATTTAATTAGTCTTAGTAGTCAGCAGTTGACGGGTGACGGTTTTGGTTATTCCACATCACAAGGAAACTATGCTAGTCCATTTTTTGCTAGTTTCTTACCCACACCCGGTTATTTAGAAATTTTTTCTGCGCCACCGTTCATCCCAGGTTTTCAAAATCTAGGGACGGAAGATAGTGAGTTACCTATTACTTTTTCTGCAACTATAGTTAGCGTCCCTGAACCCACCTCGATCCTTAGCTTACTCACCCTTGGCACTCTTGGCGCAGCTTCTGTATTTAAACGTAAGCAGTCATCCAAATTCACTGCCAAAAAGCTCAAAAAAGTTCTCTAAAACTATTTATAAAAATCATCATGACTCATTCACTTTCACCAAAGAGGCAGAAGTAAAAGGAGTGGGGAAAAAAGGGGAAGGGTTACAATCCTATCCCCTTCACGAATAATATAAAGTGCGTAGGCGGAGCATCGTCGTAGACATCGCACTTTTCGATAGATAAAAAAAGCAAATTATGAATCATCAAGGTCTAATTCTTTGGCTGACAGGGTTAAGCGTGGCGGGTAAAACAACGATCGCCTCATCTGTTGACCAAGAATTGCGATCGCAGGGTCGCCAAGTAGAATTACTTAATGGTGATTGTTAAGAGACTGTATGCCAAACATCCCAGAGGCTAAAGCCAATACAGAGGAAGTAAGACCAATACGCGGGCGCAAGCCTAAGATGTAGCTAAATCTATCTAAGAAACACCGCTACAAAAGCTTACTCATTACACTCAAGATTTTTGATTATGTAAATTTCATGCCAAAGTGCAAATTAACAGAGCGCGATAATATCAAATGATATGATAACAGCATGAAAGCGTGCAGACAAAACTCCTCATTTCTCCTCAAGAAATCACATCTCTGTTAGTAGAAAAATCCCCGCATACTGTCATTATCGATACGCGGACTCCAGAAGAGTATGCTATTTCTCATATTCCTGAATCTATCAATATTAGAGATTTCTTTACCTATCTTTTAGAAAATTCCTCCCCCGCAGGATTAAAACAATTACAAGCATATTTTGCGGAAATTATGAGTAAGGTAGGAATATCTGGTGCGGAACGGTTAATTGTGTATGAAGATGCTTTCAATCAAGGTTACGGTCAATCTTGTAGAGCAGCTTTTTTACTAAAATATTTGGGTTGTCCTCATGTATCTGTGTTACATGGAGGCTATAAAGCCTGGCTAGCGGCAGAATTACCTACTACAAATGAAATCCCTGAACGTGAAAGCAGCATATTTAGATTGCATCCCCAGGCTGAGATGATGGTGACGACTATCGAAATGTTAGAGGCAATCAATAATCCAGCAATTATAAAATTGGATGTGCGCGATCGTCATGAATGGCAAGGACTAAGTTCTTCTCCCTACGGTACTGATTTTTGTCCGCGCAAGGGGAGAATCCCTAACGCTATATGGCTGGAATGGCATCGTTTGATGACTTCTGTATTGGGAATCCCGATGTTTCTCTCCAAAACGGAAATTTTAGAAATTTGTCAATCGGTGGGTATTACTTCCGAGTCTGTTGTGTATATATATTGCTTTAAAGGTTCTAGGGCTGCTAACACACTGATTGCTTTGCAAGACGCTGGAATTAATGCCAAAAACTATTTTGGTTCTTGGAATGAATGGTCTCGTGATTTCTCATTACCAATAGATAGCACAGTGATTCGGTAGCCTGTGAGGAAAGGCATAAAATATTGTTAGTCTTTGAGGTTTTATCAGGTATATTATCAAAAAGCGATATCACTCTTTGAAAACTAGCGATTCATCATTTAAAGGGCGAACGATGGGAATTGAACCCACGAATGGTGGTACCACAAACCACTGCCTTAACCACTTGGCTACGCTCGCCATCGACATTTTTGATTATAGCACTGATTTGGTAAATTGAACAAGAAAATTTTCTATAGGAACGGACTTTATTTATTCCCAGTCTGGGGAATTTAACTGATATCTAGGGAGTTAACGCTAGAAAGTATGAAGTTATTCAATATTTTGGCATACATTGGTTCTATAGGATTCGCGGCTGTGTTGGGAGTAGCGATGGCAAACACAAATCCTAACCAACCTGCCTATGAGGATTATGCTGTGCAGAAACTGACATCGTACTTAAAAAAGGATGTCTGCAATTCAACAACAAAGCTCATAGAAAAGTTAATCAATACTAACTGTGACAAACTAGTTAGTTCTGCTAACCCCCAAATGCGGCAAATCCTCTCAGCCACTACTGAAAGGCAAGACTTAATTTTGTTTAGTGTGTATCGCACAGAATTCAAAGTGAATTCCTGGATACCTTCTTACAGATTTGAAACCGTAGGCGCGTTTAACAATTTTTATACTTACACCGCAGAGCAACAGTAGGATGGAAGGGGATAGGTGACAGGACAAGAAGCAAGAAGGAATTGGGAATAATCATTGATAAGCCCAGAAAAGCGTCTTGTGATGAAAATATGTCCTAATATTGGCTGTTTATATTCTCAAAACCCCGATACAGCTAAAGTTTGTCTCAAATGTGGTGAACAGCTTTTACTCAATCACCGTTATCATTTATTACGGCAGATTGGTCATGGTGGGTTTGGTATAACATTCTTGGCAGTGGATGAGCATCTTCCTTCCCAACCTAAATGTGTCATCAAACAATTTAATTTTCCGTCTCAATATGGTCACAACTTTCATCAAGCAGTGAAGTTATTTCGTCAGGAAGCGGTGCGCCTTGATGAGTTGCAACATCCCCAAATACCCAAACTGCTGGGTTACTTTGAACAAAAAAATCGCCTGTATTTAGTAGAATCATGGATTCCCGGACAGACACTCAAAGAGGAATTGCAAGAAAAGGGAGTCTTTAACGAATCCCAGATTGGGCAATTATTGAAAGACTTGTTACCAGTGCTGCAATTTATCCATGACAAGCAAATCATTCACAGGGACATCAAGCCAGCAAATATCATCCGCAGTTCCTCTCAGGCTGAATTAGTTTTAATTGATTTTGGCATTGCCAAACACATCACTGCTACAGCTTTACTACAAACAGGTACTACCATAGGCTCTCCAGAATACATTGCGCCTGAACAAACACGGGGGAAAGCACTACCAGCAAGTGACCTTTACAGTTTAGGTGTGACTTGCATTCATTTATTAACAGGGATTTCCCCCTTTGATTTGTTTGATGTAACTAGCGATCGCTGGGTCTGGCGTGATTATCTATTATCAGGGAACACTATCAGCAAGCAACTGGGCGCAATTCTTGACCAATTACTGCAAAATGCCCTCTCCCAACGCTATAAATCGGCGACTGAAGTTTTGCAAGCTTTAAACTCCTACCCCCGGAATGTTCAGCAACAGCCAGTTAATACGCTGTATTCTGAGGTTGGTGTTGATTACCACAAATTGCGTGATTTACTCGCTTTGAAACAATGGCAATTGGCAGATCAAGAAACTTGGATGGTGATGTGTCAGGCTTTATCAAAGCCAACAGGTAGTTATTTCTTTATGGGTGATATTGCTAAGTTACCTTATGAGGATCTACAAATAATTGACCAGTTATGGCTCAAGTACAGTCAAGGACGTTTTGGTTTTAGTGTGCAGAAGCAAATCTACGAAAGCGTTGACTGTGATTATGTAAGGTTCTGTACGGCGGTTGGTTGGCATTTATATAATTCTCATTCTCCCCCCAGTTGGCAATTCTTTATTGGGTCATTACCTCAAGGATATTTACCCTCTCGGGTGTGGGCTGGTGGGACTCAGTGGTGGCGACATATAGACGCTGTGGCAGCAAGATTGGGGAGTTGAGGGGGAAATTTTAGACGCAGAGGGGAAGGCGCGCGTTGTGAGATGCGTGACTTAGCGCAGAGCCAATTGACATTGCACGCTCATTTAAGCTTTGCCTAAGAAAATTATGCGATAACCCGTCTTAATCTGTCGGGACTCAGTTTCACATTGCTTTAGCGAATTAGTACCACCAAAATCTAGGGCTAAAATTATATATTGATAATTATTGTTGATAGTATTGATATTTTCAATGGGTTATAGAATAATTTTTTTTAGGGAAACCGTCTGTGAAGCTTTATTTACTAAGCATCTAGCCTGAAAAAAAGTTGGCACTACCGTTATAAATATCAATAAAAGCTTGCATTAATATTGAATTTGAGTTTTAATAAAATTAGTTGTCTCAAAAAATATCTAACTTGCAAAAGTTAAAAAGAGTTAGTAGGATGGCTACCTATTTTTCTCATTTATCTGTTAAAAAGTTTGACAATTTGAGTACAAGAACCTGTAATCCGGGCATTTCAAGCATAAGTAAATACTCACAGCGTAAGTAATAACCTAGCTAGTGAGATAGACAATTGATAGAGTATAAGAAAATACTTTACATCTAAGCATCTAAATTTTTTTAGAGAATTATTGAGAATTTTTAGCAATAATTCTTTAAAAGTGTAGATCAGTGGCACAACATCTAAAAAAGGATTCGCACACAAACTGTTAGTTAGAGGTAGCTAAGAACAAAATCAAAATTTTTTAGTTAACAAAAAATTAACGTAACTATCTTTAGGATGATTTGATCACAAAAATGTTAATTTTTTTCTTATGCTGGTAATGTATCTTTCTTGCAAAACTATGAATACCCCATTATGTAGATATAAATACACAGTTGATTATGCTCTGTGGCGATTATTTAGTAAAAAAGTTTAACCAGTATGTTAGATCGAAAACTTCCTGAAAGCTAAATATTGAGTCTTCTGCACTAGATAAGATTAAACACTTTTTTAGTTCTATTCTAGAATTTTTCTTAATAGGGAAGACGTTTTTGAGAAATAATGCTATAAAGTGGCTACCAGGGTTTAATCAAAAAATGCGATTAGTGTAAAAATTGTAGTTTCTACTACAACTAATTCTAGCAAAATATTGTCTATAAATATCGTTATTTAGTAGAGATTAATGGATAGTTTTTTTTGTTCTGATTCTACACGCGAACTAGGAGAAGATGTTATTGGTAGTGCGACTGACTACCAAACTTATATTCTTGTTGAATGCCCTTTACCTTGGGTAACAAATGCCTTTAATTCTAAATGGGTTCCTCGTAATTTACAGATTTTGCTAGAAGAGGTTAAGCAAGCTAAATTACCAATCAGATTTCTCTTAATTGCTAATGATTCAACCCACAAAGTAGAACATACAACTCTTTTGATTTATCAAAAACAAGAAGGATTGAGTTCTGGATATATTAAACATGAATTTAGAGTGCCACATATCGAGCAGGTAGCATCAGTTATCAAAAAATGGTTATGGGGAAAAGTGCCTGGTTATGAAATAGACAGCAGTATCAGTAGAGATATTTTAATATGTACCCACGGCAGTCATGATAAATGCTGTGCTAGATATGGTAATCCTTTTTATTTCTATGCTACAGATACTATTGCTAATTTAAACTTGAAAAACGTGCGGATCTGGAGATCCAGTCATTTTGGTGGACATCGATTTGCGCCCACAGCTATAGACTTACCACAAGGTAGATATTATGGGTGTTTAGATGAGCATTCATTCCAGGCATTTTTGACACATACTGGTGATATTCAAGGCTTAAAGAAAGTGTATAGGGGCTGGGGAATTTTGCATCCTGCATTACAAGTTTTAGAGAGAGATTTAATGTTGAGTCAAGGATGGAACTGGTTTAACTATAAAGTAGCAGGTAAGATTTTAGAGCAAAGTTTAGACAACAATACAATTTTAGGTGAGCTAACTTTTACCACCAAAAGTGATTCGCTGTACACCTACCAAGCTAAATTGATTAAGGATAATACCAAGACAATCACAGTCAAAAGTTCTTGTAATGCTACCCAAAGTTCAGTTTTTGTAAAATATACTGTAGCTGATCTCTGTTTAGTAGCTGAGAATGTGCTGACTTTTAGTAAATAAATTTTACTCTCTCTCTTAAAAGGGTTTCATCTACCAAGCATCGGTCTTTCAAATGCTTTAACGATTCAAAATTTAAAAGTAAATTGCGTCTCTACATAAGTGCTTTAGCAATTCCTTTTTCCCCTTGCCACCTGAAGCGAAAGGTATGAAGATTAACCCCAAATTCACCGCAAACAACGAATCGCTACAAGCAGACCTCTAGCTTTATTTAAAGTCTCCTCATATTCCTTTTCTGGTTCAGAATCAGCTACTAAACCTGCACCAGCTTGTACTGTGACTGTATTATCTCTAACTACCATCGTGCGAATTGCGATCGCACTATTTAATTGTCCTTCAAAATCGTAATAACCATACACTCCAGAATACACACCCCGGCGACTCGGTTCTAATTCATTGATAATTTCCATCGCCCGAATTTTCGGTGCGCCGCTAACTGTCCCCGCAGGGAAGCAAGCTTTTAATAAATCCCAGGCGGTTTTATTGGGTGCTAATTTACCTACCACATTACTCACAATGTGCATAACATGAGAATAACGCTCAACTACCATTAATTCATCAACTTTGACGCTACCACTTTCACAAACTCGCCCCAAATCATTTCGTCCTAAATCGACTAGCATGACGTGTTCAGCAATTTCTTTAGGGTCTTGCAATAAGTCTGTAGCAAAAGCTAAATCTTCCTGAGTTGTTTTACCCCGTGGACGTGTCCCCGCAATGGGACGGACGGTGGCTATGACCTCACCCTCTGCATCCCGTTCTGCTTTCACCATAACTTCGGGACTAGAACCAATAATTTGCCAGTCTTGGAAGTGAAAATACGCCATATAAGGCGAAGGATTAATTTGACGCAGGGAACGATAGAGAGAAAAGGGGTCGCCTGTGTATTGTGTAGAAAGACGCTGAGAAATGACGACTTGAAAGATATCACCAGCTTTGATGTAATCTTTTGCTTTTTGGACACTGGCGCAAAATTCTGGGCGGGTAAAATTGCTGCTATATTCTGGTGCTTCCCCGACCTTAGCTTGGCTGGGGGGTGTCCACTCCAAGATGGTTTTTTGTGGCGATAAGGGTAAAGATAACTTACTTACCATCTGGGTAACGCGATCGCACGCTTGTTGATATGCTGATTTTATATCTACTGCTGGATCACGTAAATCAGCATAGGCGATCGCCCAAATTTTCCGCTTTACTTGGTCAAATATCAATAGATGGTCTACCTGCATCCACAATCCATCCGGGATGTTGCGCTCATCTTGGGGATGCACTGGTACACGCGGCTCAATCCAACGAATTAACTCATAGCCCCAAAAGCCAAATAACCCCCCAATTCCTGGCGGTAATTCGGGTAGCTTGACTGGTTGAAAAGGTGCAAGACAGTTAGCTAAAGCTGTAAATGGGTCGCCTGCGAACAACACCTGAGAACCATCGCGGTGTCTCTGGGTGGTAGTGTCGCCCCTGGCTTCTAAAATCCACAGTGGATCACAACCAACTAAACTATAACGCCCGATTTTTTCCCCACCTTCCACCGATTCCAGCAAAAAGCTGTAGGGTTGTCCTGCACAAAACTTGTACCAAGCAGAAACAGGTGTATCTAGGTCAGCTACCCATTCCTGATACACGGGGATGAAATTACCTTGTGCAGCTAGCTGGGAAAATTCAGAAAAATCGGGAAAAATCATAGGCGGATTGGGGACTGGGGACTGGGAATTTTAGATTTTGCGGAAAGTTCTGTAGGCGGGTTTCCCAACCTAGGAACGCCACTTGCTACAAGCCGGGAAACCCGTCCAACGCAGTGGCTCAACTTTTCAAGACGGATTTTGGGATTTTGGATTGAATAATCTCAAATCCACTCATTGCAAATCCACTCATTGAAAAGCTGGGGACTGGGGACTGGGGACTTTGCTAGTGGTGAGTCCTGAGTCCTGAGTCCTGAGTTAAGAATTTCACTCAGCACCCGGTACTCATTACTCAGCACTAAGTTTGTCCCCAGTACCTATTCCCTACGCATCATGAGTAGCTTTACCAGAAAACTTGAGTTGTGCAGGGCTGGGATTTTCCCCGATGCTGCGGGGAACGTGACGTACTATCTCACGACCAGGGTTCACTTTTTCTGGGAATACGCCATCAGCTGGGTGAATGAATGTGGTTTCACCACTGGGCAGAATCCGGTAAATTTTGTAATCTGTGATTTTGAATTTACGGAGTTGACCGCCTAAAGCGATACCATATTCTTTCCGAGCTATGTACAGCAAGTTTTGACCTTGGTGCATGGTAGCTGCACCGCCTGTGGGCAGTTCAAAAACTTGAGCCTTGGGGCTAGTCCAGGTGATAGCGTATTTTTCTTCTACTTCTGCTTTGGTGAGTAAGCCACCAGTGCTGCCAGCAAAGAGTGGAGTTTTGCCAGAAAGTGTTTCTGCCATAAGGGATTCTCTCAACGTTTTTAGGGCATCGTAACACCGCCATCATGATCATATTGCGATCGCGTCACAGTCTGTAACAGTCTTTGATGAGTGGTGAGTAGTGAGTGGTGAGTAATGAGTAATGAGTAGGTAGGCATTGTGTTTTTCTCCCCCTACTTTCTTTTCCCCAGTCCCCAGCTTTGCAATGAGTGGATTTTAGATTATCCAATCCAAAATCTAAAATCCGTCTTGAAAAGTTGAGCCACTGCGTTGGACGGGTTTCCCGGCTTGTAGCAAGTGGCGTTCCTAGGTTGGGAAACCCGCCTACAGAACTTTCCGCAAAATCTAAAATTCCTAGTTCCTATTTCCTATTCCCCACTTTCTTGACTTTTGGCTTCTTTTCATCTTGGCTACCCTGAACAATGGGGATGGTGAAATGAAACTGACTGCCTTGGTCTTTACCGCTTGACTCTGCCCAAATTTTCCCACCCCAACCGTTAACGATTTGGCGGCAAATAGCCAAACCTAGACCTGTCCCGCCCGCCGTGCGCCGTAATGCTCCTTCTTCTTGGTAGAAACGGTCAAAAACAATTTCTAGGCGATTAGGTTCAATGCCGCGCCCTGTATCAGTCACGGTAACTTCTACTACCATGCGATCGCTGTTGTAGTCGGCACTGATATGTATTTGACCTTGGGTGGGGGTAAATTTACAGGAGTTATCCACCAGTTTGGCTAAAACTTCCACTAACCAATCACCGTCAGCTCTCACTAGCGGTAAGTTTTCGGGAATGTCCGCCGTGATTTGGGGGGGTTTTTCGACTGTGGGACGCGTGCGAATACGGCTGAGTGATAAATCTACACATTCTTGTAAACTTAGGGATTCTGGATGCCATTCCACGCGACCGCTTTCTAGGTTAGAAAGGGTTAAGAAATCTTGTACTAGTTTTCGCATCCGTTCTGAGTCAGCCAAAGCCGTGTTAAGCATGACTTGCTGCAATTCCAGAGGCATATCTGGCTCAGTAGCGAGACTTTCAAGGCACACTTGAATGGTAGATAAAGGGGTGCGGAGTTCGTGGCCGGTGATGGCTATCAGGTTACTGCGGGTACGATCTAATGCTTCTAGCTGTTTATTGAGTTCTTCTAAGTTGGCGTAGGCTTCAGCTTGAATTAAAGCAGATCCAATGTGGGTAGCGATCGCCTCTACTAAATCCAGTTCCCCTTGTTGCCATTGGTGCGGCGGTAGAGAGCAATAATGTAGTTCCACAATCCCTAATAGCCGCCCTTGAAACAATACTGGTTCGATCAACCACGAACGCACGGCAAATTTTTTGATGATTGAGGATAGTGTGACTGAATTAGTGACACGAGAATCATTCAAGGTATCACTGACACAGACACCCTCACCATGATCTACCACTTCTTGAAATAGGGGATTACTATTTAACTCCCAGGTTTGCCCAGCAATAGATACCACCCCAGGCATTAAAAACTCATGTTCGATAGCAGCTTGAGCATCCGAGGCTTGAGCGCGGTAAATTAAACAACGACTTGCCCCTAAGTGTTGCCCTAGTTCTTGGGCAGCAATTTGTAGTACCTGATGGGGGTCTAGCGATCGCCGAATTGCTGTACTAATTGAGTTGACTAAGCGTTCTTTCCTCGCTTGGGCAGCGATGGAACGGTAAGCTTTATGCAGTTTGTACTGACTAGCTTGCAGGTAGGTAACTAGACGTTGGACAAAGGGGTCTGTGTCGATGTCACAAGCATATTCACTAATGACATTGGAGACGTAAGCTTTGCTATCTCCTATGCCAAATCTTTGCCGCGCTTTCTCAACTTTACCCACTAATTCTGGTCTATACACCTCAATCCTGTCTAATAGCAACTGCGCGGCTTTAATACTGACTCCCCGTTCTGATGTCCAAATTCCTTCAAATCGCCGCCCCGTATCCATATCCAAACTAGGAAGCCAATCAGGCACTTGCTGATTTTTAGCGATCGACCCCAAGCTTTCACGGCAAACTAAGCAAGTAGCATAGTTATCAGCAATTACTACCAAATGCCACTCTTGACTTAAAGCATCATTTGGCTCAAAGGCTACCTTTTCATAGTATTCTGAGCTATTAGCAAAATCAGTTTCTGGCGCAGACAATACGTATATTTGATTACTTCGCTGCGCCAAACGCTGATAGCGATGAGCTTCTTGACGATAGAATCTCTCTCTCTGAAAGCTAGCAATTATTAGAGGCTTGTCTAAAGTCGCAGCCAACACCTGATCTTCCATTGCGTGGGAGAGGGCCGTTAATGAAGCTTTAAAGTATAGCTGGGGCCGCAGGTAAGGTAGGGACTGTAGCAGATCACTCAGCACGGAAGTCGAAATGCTCATGAATATCTTTTAAAAAGCCCAATCTGAACAAGATCCACGTCACAGCTGCATTTTACAAGTTACAGCTGACTCTCAATTTAAGTAGACAGGTGCAAAATGTAAATAATTTTGAACAGCACCTTCTCTCAAGGCATTGGCAGTAAATTTACTCCCACCTTTCAGGAGTGCTTATCGCCTTCTCTACATATTTAAAAATCTAACGTTAGAAATAGACCAACAACAGCAATATATTTTGTCGTTCTAGCCTTGATGTGTCTTAGAGTATAGACACGTCACAGCTACTTTGGTCTTCACCCAAGTTTTCTTGATCCATTTGCTGGCATCGTGATGTTTAAAAAAAAGAGGCTACTAAGCTCAATATACATTCTCGAACACCTCTCCTATCAAGCTATTGGGAAGTTTGTTAGCTAAAAGTTATTCATATACACAAAATCTTACTTTCCCAGAAAGTTGAAGACAATCCCTCACGATACGCCTTGATCACTGATAAATGCTCACTGTTCACTGATTTAAAGATGAGGCTCTGGAGTAAGTTCTGCCTAAATTTGGATATTGTTGTATCTTGGTTAAGTATTAACACCAATTCCGAATACTATTAGCTGTCTCGGCAGAAACGAACTGAAAATTACAATTTTTCAGCCTTGACTTCAGATTTAAACAATATACATTGATAAAGATTTGTTATGTATGTTGGATTAACTAGTCATTAGTCAAAAGTCAATCGTCAATACCACCAAGCTCTTTAAATATTGACTCTAGACCATTGACTACAGGACTGTTTGCCTGTTGATGCTGATACGATCGCAAAAATTTTAGACCTGTACACGGAATTTTGGCTAATGACACCGGATACCCTGACAACCCCAGAAAAAGTTTTATTGGATGGAAAAACTTTTATCCCCGCCGAACAATTACCTATCCCAGAGTGGCCTTGTGTGGTAAGTGAAAGACCACAGCCAACTCTGACGGTTAAGGATGATGATCTATTCTTGGTGACAGACACAATGGGGAACATTTCTGGCTGTTCCCTCAATGATGGTGGTAATCCCAGTATGGGTCTGTTTTGCAGTGATACGCGCTTTCTGAGTCGTCTGGAGTTGCAAATTGATGGGCGATCGCCTGTACTCCTCAGTGGTACGGCAGAAAAAGGTTTTGCACTGGCGATTTTGTGTACTAACCCCAAAATAGATGACCGTATGACAGCAGATAGTATCGGTATCCGCCGGGAAATGGTACTGAATGGTGCTTTATTTGAAGAAATTGAGGTAGCCAATTACAGCACCACCAGTATCAGTTTTGAACTTAGTATCAGCTTTGATGCCGATTTTGTCGATTTATTTGAAGTCCGGGGTTATGAGAGAGAAAAGCGGGGGAAACTTTTACGCCTTGTAGAACCTATATCGGAAGACTTAGCCGCTTTTCACCCTGATAGCCATACCCAAACTCAGCCCTCAGCAGCAAAGGAAAATGTTTTAGCCTTAGCTTATCAAGGTCTGGATGGTTTGATCATGGAATCCCGCATTCAATTCCAGCATCGCCAACCAGACTATTTCAAGGGATACACTGCGGTTTGGCGGTTAGAAATGGCTTCTCATTCTACCCAAAAGCTAGGCTATCGGGTGAATCTTCTCACCAATAACACTTCTACTTCTACTGTGAGTGCAGCTGTGACTTTAGGACAGGCTAAAGCAGCTGAGATGATGGAGGAACAGCACTGGGTACAACAAATTACCAGTATTCGCACCGATAAAAGTATTTTGAATCGGTTAATTGAACGTGCTGAACAAGATATGTATTTGCTCCGCCAATCTTTTGGTGCAAATAAGACTGTCTCGGCTGGTGTTCCTTGGTTTTCCACACTGTTTGGGCGAGATTCGCTGATTACAGCTTCCCAAACCCTGATGCTGAATCCCGAAATTGGCAAGGAAACCTTGATGTTACTGGCAGCTTACCAAGGTAAAGTTGAGGACGAGTGGCGCGAGGAAGAACCAGGTAAAATTCTGCATGAGTTGCGCTTGGGGGAAATGGCAAGATGTCAAGAAATTCCCCACACACCCTATTACGGTACAGTGGATGCTACTCCCCTATGGTTGATGCTGTATGCCGAATACTACGCTTGGACTCACGACATAGAAACCTTAGAGCAACTTTGGCCCAATGCCTTAGCAGCGATGGATTGGATTGATCGTAATCTTCAATCAACTGGCTATCTGAGTTACCACCGCAAATCTAAACGGGGACTAACGAACCAAGGGTGGAAAGACTCTGGTGACTGTATTGTAGACCGCAAGGGAGAACTAGCCAATGGTTCTATTGCCTTGAGTGAGGTTCAAGCTTACGTTTATTCTGCCAAAACCCGTCTAGCAGATATTGCTAGAACGAAGAAACGACTAGACTTAGCAGAACGCTGGCAAGAAGAAGCTAAAAATCTCAAGGCGCGTTTTAATCGAGATTTTTGGATGGAAGACCAAGATTTCTGTGCTTTGGCTTTAGATGGCGATGGTAAGCACGTTGATAGCATTACTTCTAATCCTGGTCATTGTCTGCATTTGGGGATATTTACACCAGAAAAAGCGTACAGTGTGGCGGAAAGATTACGCGCACCCGATATGTTTAATGGCTGGGGTATCCGGACTTTGAGTAGTTTGTCCCCAGCTTATAACCCAATGGGTTATCACATTGGCTCGATTTGGCCTCATGATAATGCTTTGATCTCGATAGGACTGCGATCGCTGGGCTTGATTGATCAAGCTTTGGAACTATTCCAAGCTTTGTTTGACATGACGAATCAGCAACCTTACCAACGTCCCCCCGAACTTTTCTGCGGATACGAACGTAATGGCGATCGCACCCCTGTACAGTATCCTGTTGCTTGTACTCCCCAAGCTTGGGCTACTGGTAGCATTTTCCAGCTACTGCAAATGATTGTTAATTTAGTACCTGATGCGCCTAATAACTGTCTGCGAATTATTGACCCTGCTTTGCCAGAATCAATAAGTCGTCTGTCACTGCACAATCTGCAAGTCGGTACTACTATCCTCGATTTGGAATTTGAGCGTTCTGGTAGCACTACCGCCTGTCGTGTTGCTAGAAAACGCGGCAATTTGCGTGTGGTAATTGAAGCATAAAAAGTAGGTAGAGAGTAATGATTGTTCTGATCACCACTCTCTACCTACTAAGACTTGAAGTATATTAACTATTAGTAGGAAATTTGGCTATCTAATCTACCTCTCTTTTATGCCCTGGAGAAGATTCATAAAGTGCATCTAGTTGTTGACGTGCATCTTCAACATTGATAGAACGCATTACCAATAAAGGCTCTTTGATCATATTGCCTGTGCTATCTAACAACTCTGGATGTGGTACGAAGTTGTTTTTAGACCCCAAATAACCAAAGCCGCCTTGATTGCCAGTTTGTGAGTTTCTGACTGGGTAATTGCGATCGCGATCAAAACTGAACATGATTAAATTACGAATCAAGTTAGCAACAGCTATCACCGCAAGAATAGTAAAAGCGAGAATGTAGAGTAGGTGTAACATCAATTTTTCCTCCAGGGCAGCAAATTTTAAAAAGTTTTAAAACTTCATATTTTAACGGTTCATCTCGCCAAAGTTTGATTCATCGGCAAGGAAAGATATCTGATGCATCTTGAGCGCATCTATTTATAGGTAGGTTAATTTGTCAACATTTATTTAACTTATCGTAGCATACGATACATTAATTGTTGATAAAAACAATGTTAAGGATTTTTGGCAATTTTTACGAGTTGTATCCCTTCATAGATATCTATCTATGTGGCTTGCTCAGAATGAAAGCGTCTAACTACACTCCAGCACTCAGTTACCAATTGATGCCAGGGCGTTAATGTTGCCATATCAATCCCGACTTGTCCTTCGGTGACGTTAAACAGCATCTTTGCTGTCTTTAGTTCTTCCTGGGCTTGCTGAATCCGTATTAGCAAATCAGACTGCTCTTGTTCGTGCATAAATGAGAGCCGCTCCTTTTCCAGAAAGTCACGCGATCGCTCAAACCAATACTGAAAATCGTCTAACAAGGGTTCTAAAACAGTTTTGAGTATATGGGTATCCGGTAATTCCGAGTTTCGCATAAATGAGAGATATACTTCTAATTTCTTTACTAATATTAACTTCTTTTACAATTCTTAACATTACTATAAGCTATTTCTTCAGAAAGATTTCTCAAAAATCAGTAATGTATGTGACAAAACTGTAGTAGTCCACCTCCATAAGTCAATACGGTTCAGTGAAGAGAATAGTAGTTACGGAATTTCTCACCCCAGAGTAGGCGATGAGCTACGGTGGGCGGAACGCCATCGTAGTAGAGCGATAACCCTGTGTTATATTTGGGTAGCTTTTTCACAAATGTAATTGTCAAATTTACAATTACCTCGCCAATGGTTCAGCAGCCAATGTCGCCTAATCAAGCTCCCAACACATCAGCACAACCTGAAAAAATGTATTTACCGCGTACCAGCGAATCAGAAAAATTAAAGAAGATTCGCCATACTGCTTCCCATGTGATGGCAATGGCAGTGCAGAAGCTGTTTCCCAAAGCGCAAGTGACAATCGGCCCCTGGATTGAAAATGGCTTTTATTACGACTTTGATAATCCAGAAGCATTTAGCGATAAGGATCTCAAAGCCATCCAAAAAGAGATGGTGAAGATTATCAACCGTAAACTGCCAGTAGTTCGGGAAGAAGTCAGCCGCCAGGAAGCAGAACGCAGAATTCAGGAAATCAAAGAACCCTACAAATTAGAAATCCTGGGAGATATTAAAGAAGAACCAATCACAATTTACCACCTGGGGAATGAGTGGTGGGATTTGTGCGCGGGGCCTCATGTAGAAAATACCAGTGAACTAAACCCCAAAGCCATAGAACTAGAAAGTGTTGCGGGTGCTTACTGGCGTGGGGATGAAACCAAAGCCCAACTGCAACGGATTTATGCTACTGCTTGGGAAACCCCCGAACAGCTAGCTGAGTATAAGCGGCGCAAGGAAGAAGCCATACGACGAGACCACCGCAAACTCGGTAAAGAACTAGGATTATTTATATTCTCTGACCAAGTAGGGCCGGGTTTACCCTTGTGGACACCCAAAGGCACTTTGTTACGCAGCATTTTAGAAGACTTTCTCAAACAAGAACAACTCAAGCGGGGTTATCAACAGGTTGTTACACCTCATATTGGCCGAGTGGATTTATTTAAGACTTCTGGACACTGGCAAAAATATAAAGATGACCTATTCCCCATGATGGCAGAGAATGAGGAAGCGGCAGCACACGAGCAAGGCTTCGTTCTCAAAGCCATGAATTGCCCCTTCCACATCCAAATATATAAGAGTGAGTTGCGCTCTTACCGGGAATTACCAATCAGGCTGGCAGAATTTGGTACAGTTTACCGCTATGAGCAATCAGGAGAATTAGGTGGTTTAACTCGTGTACGCGGGTTCACTCAAGATGATGCTCATATCTTTGTCACGCCAGAACAGTTAGACCAAGAATTTCTCAATGTTGTAGATTTGATCTTGTCAGTAATTAAGACCTTAAAGTTAGGTAGCTTTAAAGCCCGACTCAGTTTCCGTGACCCAGATAGTGATAAATATATCGGTTCTGATGAAGCTTGGAATCAAGCCGAAAATGCCATTCGTCGAGCAGTCGAAACCTTGGGGATGGATCATTTTGAAGGTATAGGTGAAGCTGCTTTCTATGGGCCGAAATTAGATTTTATCGTCAAAGATGCCTTAGAAAGAGAATGGCAGTTGGGAACTGTGCAGGTAGATTACAACCTACCAGAACGCTTTGATTTGGAATATGTTGCTGAAGATGGAACTCGCAAACGTCCAGTGATGATTCACCGTGCGCCGTTTGGTTCTCTGGAACGCCTGATTGGTATCTTGATTGAAGAGTATGCGGGGGATTTTCCCTTGTGGTTAGCACCAGTGCAAGCTAGATTGTTGCCTGTTGGTGAAGCACAGTTAGACTTTACCAAAGATGTGGCGGCGAAAATGCGGGCTTTGGGTATCCGTGCAGAAGTTGATACTAGTGGCGATCGCTTGGGTAAATTAATCCGCAACGCTGAAAAAGATAAAATACCTGTAATGTCAG
Source organism: Anabaena sp. UHCC 0399 (assembly GCF_034931465.1). Taxonomy (NCBI): domain Bacteria; kingdom Bacillati; phylum Cyanobacteriota; class Cyanophyceae; order Nostocales; family Nostocaceae; genus Anabaena; species Anabaena sp. UHCC 0399. The sequence continues at coordinate 18,931 of NZ_JAYGGZ010000068.1, forward strand.
TCATAGGTGCAAAGGAAGTTGAAAGCAACACCTTAAGTATTCGTACTCGTGCTTCTGGAGAATTGGGAGCTATCCCTGTGGATGAGGTGGTGGATAAAATGAAAGAAGCGATCGCTAATTTTGAAAACTTCTAGCAATCAGTAGCCTGGATAATACCAGCCCTTTCCACGCCAACAAATAAACTAGTACCGCCGTAATTCAAAATTCTCCTCCGGAGTTCGCAGTGTAACTGTTCATACTCCCCCCACCTCTCAAGGATAAATCAGGTGTTTCGAGCATTCTGTAGGGGGGAGTAAATAACTACTTCGCCGTAGCGTTGCGTAGCAAAGTTAGCTACAAAATTCTGTTAGGAATACAGCGTAAGCATTTTGTTGATTTGGAATGGGTTGTTCTTTTACAAAGTTTGGCGGTAAGGCTAACTGGGTAATACCCACAACTTTTAAACCAACGATGATTAAACTTAAAACCCCACTCACCCTGGAAGAATTTCTCGCACTTCCGGAAACAGACATTATCTATGAACTAATTGACGGAGAAGCTGTTCCTAAATTCAAAAACGATGAAATGTCACCCAAATTTTTTCATAGTTCTATAACAGGTGCGTTATTTATATTATTGTCTACATGGGCTGAAGGAAAGGGGCGGGTGGTAATTGAATGGGCAATTAAGCTCACACGAAATCAACAAGACTGGATTCCTGTAGCAGATTTGACATATGTTTCTTATAATTGTCTTCCTGCCGATTGGTTGCAAGATGACGCTTGTCCTGTCGCACCCGAATTAGTCATTGAAATTATCTCCCCTGGTCAAACTTTTGGGGAAATGACCGAAAAAGCAACAGATTATTTGCAAGCAAAAGTTCAACGAGTTTGGGTTATTGACACCAGGGCAAAAACTATTACCATTTTTTACCCGGATGCTCTCCCTCAAACCAAACGCAGTCATGATAGTTTGGCAGATTCCCTATTTGAAGGGCTAAAAATTACACCGCAACAAATCTTCCAACAAGCAAGAATTCCCTAATTTATACATAAACGGGCGTAGAAAAATTGAATTTTTCTACGCCCGCAAAGATTACATAGAACTGCTGTCAGCTTTCTGATGCAGCTTCATCAGATGTCGCTTCAGTTGAATTTTCGCTCAAGGGACGGATGCCAACAATCTTGCCGCCTAAGCGGGTAATACGTCGCATCTCATCATTCATGCGGCTGTAGGGGACTTGAAGCAGAATCGTACTGCTATTGCGAACCGGATACTTATTGTTTTCGGTTTGATCGTTCTGCTTTAATCCTTCTACTTCATAGAGAAAAACGCGATTGTCTGAGGTTGAAGTTGACACTCTCATCCGTGGCTGTACCAACATGATGGTTCTATCTCCTATTGTGCGAGGGTGATGCTGGCAACCTTACCGCCCAGCTTATTAATTTGCTGAAGGGTATTAGATAGCTGTTCGTAGGGGACAATGAACTCTTTATTGCTACGACGCACTTTGGGATATCTTGGCAAACTGATACCCGTAACTTCAATGCGGTAGAGACCTGGGTTAGAACCCGCAGAGGATCTGCCAAAGGTGCGACTGGGTGCAGTTCCTTGTTTGGAAGCTTGATAAGCCCAACCTTCACTACCACCAGAAGGAGCGATGATTGCTGTAGCACTATTTTTCGCTAAGTCAGAGGCTAGACGAGAATTAGTACCAGCTAGCTGGGAGCGATCGCTATTGGCATAGCCGCGATAAAGGCGGAACATCCGCGTGAAACCAACGGTTTTCTGACCAATTCCTGTGGTCACGAAGTCACGGTAGTAAGGAACGATCGCATCTCCAAAATAGGTATCATATTCTACAGAATCGATATAAGAATCGATGTCTGCATCAAAGCCTTGATTTTGGTAGCGATCGAGATGCTCAATCACTTCCGATTCATCGTAAGGAGCGCGTCCCAATAAATGTTTACAGTTCAATTCAATTACCCGCGTTTGAAAATGAGGGTAAAGAAATTTGGTTTTGTATAAGTCAGATTTAGCTACTGCTCGGACAAAATCTCTGACATTGATTTGACCATTAGTCAGCAAAGACTCCAAGCTAGTGAGACGTTCTGACTGCATCAGGTAGTCGTTGCCTAATACCTGACGATAAACTGACTGAATCACAATCTTGGCATCTTCTGCTGTCCAGTTTGGACGCAGTTCAATCGGCCGTGTTTGGTCAAAAGCCGCAGTTCCCAAACGAGATGCGGCAGTTGTAATTGCCATCGATATAGTTCTCCTTTTAGACTTGGTATCGCAAAATTTATCGGTTTAGGCAGGAGAAATATTTACTACTCGGCTACCCCGTTGATTCAGCCGTTGTAAAGTGGGCGATAGTTGATCATAAGTGACTAAATACTCACTCATACTACGCCGGATCTGGGGAGCGCGTCCTCTATCTGCTTGCGTAAATCGCACGCGGTAAAGCTGTCCGCGATCGCCTGCGACAGTTCCAGTCAATCCCTTACCAAAACCAGGGGTCTGAACTGGACTCGCCAAATTCCGGGCGAGATCCTCGGTTAACCACGCAGATTTATTTTTACCTTGGGCGCGATCGCTGTTAGCATATCCGCGATATATCTGAAACATTCGGCTGAAGCCTACGGTTTTTTGTCCCGGTTGAGTTTCAAATCCGCGATAATAGGGAACAATCCATTCACCAAAGTTTTCTTGATATTCCACTGAATCAATATAAGAATTGATGTCTGCTTCGTATCCTTTCTCTGTATAGAGATTGACGTGGTAGGCGATCTCTGATTCATCGTAGGTCGCACGACCGAGCAGGTGCTTGTAGTTCAATTCGATCAAGCGGACTTGAGGTGTAGAATAAAAAAACTTTTGCCGATATAGCTCAGATTGTGCTAGTAACCGCACAAAATCCCGAACGGTGATATTACCCTGCTGCAATAGTGATTCGGCACTGGTGAGGCGTTCGCTTTGCATCAAATGTTCATTACCAAACACTTGACGATAGGCAGCATGAATCACTGCTTTTACATCTTCATTTGCACGCAACTCTGTGGGAGATGTGTTAGCAAATGGCTCAAATCCTAGCTGACTGGCTGCCGTAGAACTAGTCATGATTGATAACCTTAATTTCTACAAGGAAAAAACAAGCCCAGAACCCCATAAAACTGCCCATGCTAGAAAATTAGCATTCACAGCCTTTAGTTGTTCTGGGCAAAAGCAAACCCTTAGCTTAGGGCGTTGATTGCATAGTCAATGTAGGAATTTGCTTCTACAGCTGGATCGCCACTCAAGCCATGATTTGCTTTGATGTACTTGAGAGCTTCAACGTACCAGCTAGGAGACAAGTCAAAGGTACGGTTGATTTCTGTCAAACCACCAATTAAGTAGTCATCTAGAGGGCCTGTACCACCTGCAATTAGACAGTAGGTGATGATGCGGATGTAATAACCAATGTCTCGCGCACACTTGGCTTTGCCTGTGGGAGTTGAAGCAAAGTTGTTACCCTGCATTTGGGTGGTGTAGGGAAACTTTTGATAAACTGCATTAGCTGCACCATCAGCTAAATTTTGAGCTTTAGAGCTTAAAGCTTTAGCAGCATCAAGGGTAGCAGCAGCTTGACGGAAGCGACCAAATGCGACTTGAATTTCTGTGGAGCTGAGAAACCGACCTTGTGAATCTGCGGTAGCGACTGCTTCGGTTAAAGGTGTTTTCATGCTGATAATTCTCTCAACAAATATGTAAAGTTGTGTGGCAGAAAATGAGAACGTAATGAAGTAGTGAACAGTTTACTAGCTCACTGCGGCAGCAGCGCGATCAAAGTAGCTTCCTAATTCAGCCATTAAGGAGCTACAGTCACCACGGGTAACACCGCTAGGATCGTTGGCGATCGCGATCGCAGCTTCTTTCATTTTGCTAACGCCAGTCGCTACGGAAGGGCCGGGAACGCCTAGTGCTTGATATGTTTCACGTAGACCGTTCAAACAGCGATCGTCTAAAACGCTGGCATCACCTGCAAACACAGCGTAGGTAACATAGCGCAAAATGATTTCCATATCGCGCAAGCAAGCAGCCATGCGGCGGTTTGTGTAAGCATTACCACCTGGTGCAATCAATTGGGGTTGTTCTGCAAACAATCCTCGTGCTGCATTAGCAACGATTGTAGAGGCGTTGCCAGTAATACGGTTCACAACATCCATCCGCTTTGTACCAGCAGATACCATATCTTTCAGCGCATCGATTTCTGCATCGCTGACGTATGTGCCTCTGGTATCAGCCTGGGAAACTACTTTAGTAAAAGCGTCAAGCATTCCAGCATCTCCTAATAATTATTACTATGCTGTAGATTCAAATTCGGTTCAAAGCCTAAGTTGTTGATTTGGATGACTATAGTTATTGACTGAAATATAGTTCCGCTATCATCAGTAAACAGGCAAAAAATATCGAGCGAGTTACACTCACTTGACCATAACGGTAATTTAACCGTTATACTTTTACCTAGTTATGATTAACTAGGGAACAGCTATAAATCAATACTGCTGATATCCACAACAACCATTTTTCTAATACTCTCAAGCCCAGATTAATGAAATGGCTAATCATCAATTTCTCAGAAACTGAATCCGCTCCATCAAGGGCAGGGAGTGCAGTTGGTTTTTTGAACCTACAAGTTTGATTAAAGCAATCAATTTGTGCAAAATTTGTGCAATTTTGATTTTGTCTCCAGAGAATTAGTTAAGAAATATTAAATAAACGCGGCAACCCTTTGATAGCAAGGATTTATTGTATTTTGATTTTGTCTTTAGACTTAATATCTCGTTACTTTTAGTAATATTCAGACATAATTCGGCTCACTTAAATCTGATTACCCAGTTTATTGAAAAAAGTGAGGTTTTCTTAATATAAATTTACCTTAATATTTGTTAATATAATTCCAACAAAATTCTCTTCTCAACCTCCCTTTGTCAACGCAAGTCTCTAACGGAAGCGCACGTTAAAGTGACTAAACGAGAAATTCAGTCCGCTTGAGTGGGATTGAGCTAGCTTGAGGAAATCGAGCCAAAGCTTTTGTAGTTTTCTTTTAAACCAGCCAGCATCTTGCCATATCTCTATGAAATCTATTGAAGTTTTTATTTCTTATCACCAAGAAGATGAGGAGCTATGGAAGAAGTTAGAGACTCATTTAGCGTCTTTGCGTCGAGAAAAGATTATTACAACCTGGAGTGATCGCAAAATCGTCCCTGGGCAAGAAATTGAAGCTGAAATTAATAAATATCTCAACCGGGCTGGGCTAATTTTGCTGTTGGTGAGTCCAGATTTTATTGCTTCAGACTATCACTGGACAGTTGAAGTTACACGAGCATTAGAGCAAGACGCAAAAGGTAAGGCTCGTGTGATTCCGGTATTGCTGCGCCATGCAGATTGGGACAACCCGCCTATTAATAAATTGTCACCTCTGCCTAGTAATCGCCAACCGATAAAAAGCAAAGGCTGGACTGACCAAGATGAAGCATTCTTAGAAGTGGTCAAGGGAATTCGGCAAGAGGTGGCGCGATTAGTTGCTAGCTCGACTTACTCGCCCCCTCAACAAATTTCACAAGAGCTAGAAAAATGCCAAGATCAAGTCACCAGACTGATAAATGAAGCAGATCGTTTACTCAAAGATAAAAAGTTTGAGGAAGCAGCCCTCAAGTACCAAGTAGCTATCAATCTTGACCCAAACTCTGTACTTGCTCACCATAACCTGGGGTATGCACTGAAAAAGCAAGGGAAGTTAGAAGCAGCGATCGCCAGCTACCAAACAGCCCTGCGCCTCGACCCAAACTATGCAAACGCTCACAATAACCTGGGGTATGCGTTCTACGACCAAGGGAAGTTAGAAGCAGCGATCGCCAGCTACCAAACAGCCCTGCGCCTCGACCCAAACTTTGCAAACGCTCACAATAACCTGGGGTCTGCGCTGAAAAGCAAGGGAAGTTAGAAGCAGCGATCGCCAGCTACCAAACAGCCCTGCGCCTCGACCCAAACTTTGCATACGCTCAACAGAATTTAGGACTTGCGTTGTTTAAGCAAGGGAAACTGAAGGAAGGGATTACAAAAATGGGAGTGGGGATATGGAAAGAGTTATTTGGTAAGTAAAATATTCGCAGTTTGTTTATCCCAGAGGTATGCGATTGTAATCTTATGTGTATTAATCAATTCAACCAAGCAGAATTACCAGGATTGTGATGAGCTACGATGTCCCGTAGGCGATCGCTATCCTGGTATGACACAAATTCATTGAAGATAATCTCAAGCTACATAGTCGAAGAGCATAGTAGTCATGTAGCGATCTGCCCACTCTGTACCAAAGGATTTCTCCAGAACTCTTCGGGTTTTATCATTCTGTTGTTGTTTTGTACAGTAATTTCGTTGTCCTGCCAGCACCTTGGAAATGTCAAGATTTGATGTTAGGGGTGTCTCTGTACTAGCAATCTGACAATGAATGGTTAAAAATTCCCGCACCCGGTTGAGAAACATATCTTCTTCTTCAGTACCTTCTGGACGGACAAACAGACAAAATTCGGAAAAAATATCACCCCAAGGTGGTAAAGTCCGTGGTTGAGAAAACGGCACATCAGACAAAACAGACAACTGTTGATAGTAACGCTCTGGTAGAGTGCGATCGCTACTGATAGGAGACAAATCCGCGATCGCTGCACTAATTGCGCCGCCTCGCCCACCAACCAAATCTGTGCCGAAGATAGGAATCGCATATTCAGGATTAGGGAACATCACACAGTGGAGAATATCTAATCCACTCCCAACCTGAGCCAATTCTAAATGCAGTTTGCGAAATTGCGGAGCTTGGTAGCAATGATTTTCAATGATCAGCCGTTCGCCTTCCAGGTGTCCTTCAACATAGCCTAAACCTTCTGGGACTGAGTAAGGGGATAGATCCAGGTGCTTTTGCCAAATTTCTTCAATAGCATCCGCCAATCTGTGGATTAGTGGATTCTGACGGCTTCTTAACGATGCTTCCATAGACTTCAACATACGCTTCTATTTGAGTATATGATTAATACTTACCTTGACCTATAGTTCGTGCAAAATGTGTGCAGTCGGAAGGTGACAGGTGACAGGTGACAGGTGACAGGTGACAGGGGACAGGGGACAGGGGACAGGTGACAGAAGAGTAGGGTGGGGTAGAAGTTATTCAATTTTCAATTAAAGTAAGCTGGTGGGAATAAACCTAACCATGTTAAGTAATATCAAGTTATTGCGACCGAGTTCGTAGTAAGGACTTTAGTCCTAAAATAAGGACTGAAGTCCTTACTACAAACCATTAATAAATCAACTAGCCCAAGCCTTAACTCTTTGTAACCTCCTGAGAATACGGTTGGCTAGTTCAACTCCCATGACAGGTTTACACAGATAATCATCAGCACCGACGGTAAACGCTTGATTTTGGCTAGCGGAGTCTGTTAGCACACTGAGAAATAATACTGGTAAACGCTGCCAATTAGGGTCACTGCGTAGAATCTGGCAGAGTTCAAATCCATTGATCTGTGGCATATTCACATCTAAAACTAGGGCATCGGGGGTCACTGCTTGCAGTACCGTCCAGAATTTTTTGGGGTCGGCAAGGGTTGTTACTTTAAATCCCCAAGGTTTTAGCAGGGTGGGCAGAGTGCGTAACCAGTCTTGATCATCATCCAGAATCATCAACTTTTTGGGAATCTTTGGATCTCTTAAAAGATTGACTACAGCATCAATCACTTGCTCTGGTGGAGTCGGTGCTACCAGAAAAAGTTTTCCACCCTGCCGCATCACCTCCAAGCGATCGCTTAATTCATCGCGATCGCCTATCACCACAATTGGCAAATCAGGATAACGGTGTGAGAATGTCTGCAATATTGCCCAAAAGTTACTACCCTGGGGGGTAGACTGATCAGTCAGTACCCAATCAGATGAAATTGATGGTAAACGCAACAAGATAACATCGGGATCTTGACCTACAGCACCCAAGACAGACTCAGTTGCCATCAAGGTTGTAGCCACATCCAGTACCGGAGTAGTCTCAATGCGAATTCCCCGACTAGCTGCAACACTTACTAGGGACTGGTTGAACTCAGTATCCGAACTCACGATAAGTAACAGGGGTGATTGCCCAGTGGGAATCTGAGACATTTGGATCAGTGTGGTATGGTCAATGTCTTCCTGGAGAGCCGTCACTAGTGTTTTCATCAACGGCGCGTGTTTCGGTTGCAGTGGCTCTCGACCCCCCAACCAATATTCCAATTGCCGGGCAACGTGCATTGTTTTGGATAGCCCAAAGATTCCCAGAGTACCTGCTAATTTGTGAGCTACTTGTTGTGCCTGTGCTTGTTGTTGGGGTTGCAGGCGATCGGTTTGCAAGTCTCTGACAGCTTGTAACAAAACTGCCATTTGGTCGAGGCTTTTGGGCTTAGTCGTTGTCCAAGTTTCGTTGAGGAAGGCGAGGTATTGTTGTTGGGAGTCGGCTGGAGGAAGATGTTGAAGGGAATTGCTCTGGGTTTCTCTGGAAGTATCAATTATTCTAGAAGTATCCCTATAATTCTTCTCTTGGGGTATTTTAGATAGGGCAGTCGATTCTTCCGTGCTTGGTGCTTTTAGATAGTAGCCCCGTCCGTGCATGGTGGCGATAAAGTCATGGGGCGCACCCGCAGCCACTAGCTTGTGACGTACCCGACGGATATGGGAACGTACCGTTGCTTGAGACGGAAATTCTTCCGAAGACCATAATCTGTCTAAAAGTTCTTCAGTGCTAAATACGTGTTGACAGTCCCGCAGCAGCAGTTCCAGTAAATCATATTCCATTGTTGTCAGGTTCAGGGGGCAACCATTATAGGTGACTTCACAAGTGCTGGGGTTGAGTAGCAAATCTCCCCAACTCAGCAAGGGAAAAGGATTAGCACTTCCTCGCCTCAGCAATGCCCGAACCCTAGCGATTAGTTCTATGGGATCGAAGGGTTTAACCATATAGTCATCTGCGCCCGCATCCAATCCCTGCACTTTGGCGGTGATGGTATCTTGTGCTGTGAGTAACAGAATAGGAGTCACGTATCCCTCTGTGCGAAAACGCTTGCATAAACTGATACCATCCAATTTTGGCAGCATGATATCCAAGACAATTAGGTCATACTCAAACGTAGAACCATAAGTCCATCCCATTTCCCCATCTTTGACAGTATCTACAACATAGTGATGGGTTGCCAGATTTCTAGTCAGGACTTTAATTAATAAGTCATCATCTTCCACAAGCAAGATTTTCATTGATGCGGCTACCAATGGAGAATTCTCGTAATTTGCTCCGGCAAATCCAGGGAGTTAAAGGGTTTGGTAATTACACCACTGACCCCTAAATCATTAAACTGACGCTTTTCTGCTGTTTGTGCTTTGGCAGTTAAAAGAATGACCGGAATTTGTTCCGTCTCAGAATGAGACTGGAGTTCTTTAAAGGTAGCAATACCATCCATGTCTGGCATCATTACATCCAATAAAATTACATCAGGGTTTTCAGTTTGGGCAGTCTGGATGCCTTCGAGTCCAGAACTCGCGGTGAAAACTTCCCATCCAGCCGCCATTTTGATACCAAATTGGACAACAGTTTGAATGGTTTCTTCGTCGTCAATAATTAGAATCCGCTTAGTAGGCATAGAATCCCTCGCATAAATATAGTTGTGAGTGCTAAGTAATGAGTAATGAGTAAGAGAATCATCACTCCCCACTCAGCACCGGCTAAACGCCGCGCTACCGCTAACAGCACTCACAACTCAGCACTCCCAAGAGTGGGCAATGTGAACGCAAAGGTACTTCCACACCCTGGATTACTCTCAGCCCAAATTCTACCGTTGTGCTGCTCAATAATTTTGCGACAAATGGTCAGCCCTAAACCTGTACCACCTTTTTTGCGGGAATCTGACGAATCTACTTGTTGAAACCGTTCAAAAATGCGTTCGAGTTGGTCAGATGGAATTCCTTGCCCTTCGTCTCGCACTCGAAACACCACTTCCCTAGGGAGGTTTTGAGTTGAGGAGTCTTTCTCTACTTCAACAGTCAGCCAAACAGTCCCCCCTGGTGATGAAAACTTGATGGCATTGCTGAGTAAATTTGTTAAAGCTTGCAAGATGTAATCCCCATCTGCCCAAACTGGGATATCCTGTGGTTGTTTGACTAGAGTTATTTCATGCTGCTGTGCCATTGCTTGCATTGCTTCTGCTGCCTGGATCATTAAATTTGCAGCATTGCAAGCTTGGCACTCCATAATCACTTTCCCAGACTCAATGCGCTGCAAATCTAGGACGTTATTAACTAAACGGACTAACCGTTCGGTACTGTCATCGGCAATTCCTAGCATTTGCTGCCCTTCGTCCGAAAGATTGCCCAATCGCCCTGTAGCCAAGATTTTCAAGGCACTGTGCAACGATGTTAGGGGAGTCCGCAATTCATGGCTGATGACGGAAATAAATTCATCTTTCATCCGTTCAATGGCTTTGCGATCGCTAATATCGCTACTCAAGGCGAAAAATCCCTTGACTGTGTTTTGGTCATCTAGATGCGGGATATAAGTAACATCAACTGATCGCCCACTACCATCTTTCAAGACAATATCATTTTCATAGGTTACGGCTTGCCCAGCTAAGGCGATTTTTACATAAACCTGCATCCGTTGATAGCAATCTTCTCCCCAAACCTGACGCAGATGGCAACCGTAAATTTCCCCCGGTGATTGCCCCAGCCAATCATGGTAGGCTTGATTATTAAAGCGATATTGTTGTTGCTCATCCACATAGGCAATCAAAACTGGTAGGGCATTGGTAATTAAGCGTAATTGCTCCTCTCTCTGGCGCAACGTCGCTTCCGCGTGCATCCGCACATGAATTTCCTGTTGCAAGTTCCGATTAACGTCCTGCAATTCTGCGGTGCGGACTTCCACAATCTCTTCTAAGTGTTCCAGTAGTTGGGCTTGAGACAGAGCAATACTGATTTGATCTGCCAGTTGTTGCATTAGCTCCAGTTCAAAATCTACCCAATGGCGATCGCTGTTACATTGGTGTGCAATTAATAATCCCCACAGCTGATTCTGGGAATGGGCATTGAGAGTTTGCACAATCGGCACAATTAGTTTGGCTTTGATCTGGAATTGATCGACAAATTCCACCAAACACTCTGCTAAACCAGCCTCCGGATCATGCACATTGGCGATCGCTCTTACTCTTCCCTGGGCATATAGTTGTTGATAATCCTCTGGAAAGACTTCCTGGGGAAATTCCAGATCCATCAGTGTGGGATAATCTGGTAAAACCGCTTCGCTGATGGTTTTGCCTGTACCATCGGGCAAGACATGATAAATTAACACGCGATCGGCTTGCAAAATCCGTTGTACTTCCGTGACCGTGGTATGCAGAATTTCCTTGAGTTGTAACGACTGCCGAATTTTCAGCGTCACTTCCGAGAATAGTTCAACTCGCTGCTGCTGCTGTCGTAACTCAGCCTGCATTGATTCCCGACGCTGACTAATGTCTCGTAATAACAGCAGATGACAGTTAGGGATTACATTTGGAGTGAAGGTATATTCCACCTCTTGCCGGATCTGGGTGGAAGATGAGACTAATAGTTCTCCATTAAATGATTGTCCATGTAGAAAAGTTCCCGGACTAGGTTGAAGAGTAAATTCCGCAGTGATGAAAGTAGATAAATGTTGCCCTCTTAGTTTCCGACGCGGTAGACCTAGTAAATCACAAGCAGCAATATTCATATCTATGAAACATCCCTGATCATTAATCAGGGCAATCGCTATAGGCGCAGCAGAGCATCCCGTATCATGGGCGTTCTTAAATAAAGTTTTAATCAGATGCTTCTGAGTGCGTCTTTGATGTTTAGATTTTTTCGTGCTGGATTTTAATCGCTGCTTAGAAGAACGTTTAGGCACTTACATCCATATACAGGGGGACATTCCTATTGTTTACTTAACCTATCGAAAGTTCAAATCTTGTAAATTTAATGTTGGAAAATTTAACATTTTGTACAAGTCTGCGCCAATACCCTAGGTGATAAAGTTCAAACCTCATCTAAATATATTTGTGTATAGTTCATAATCAAGCGGGTTACAAACAGCTTTACCACCACGATTAAGTAAATGAGCGTAAATCTTCTGAGTCACGGTGTAGATTAAAGATTATAGGTAGAGTGCTGTTCGATACTTTTTGTAAAATAATCAAATAGTTAACAATGATACTAAACCGTCCTACCGCCACTTGGAAATTATTAGTTGCCTTCGTTTTGAGTTTTCTGCTATGTATCACATTACTTTCAGGATGCGGACAAAAAGATAAAACCTCTGTCGGCTGGAATCCTGCTGCTCCTGTAGGAATACATTTAAGCCGCGAAGCTAAAGGATTGTGGAAAATCTCTACCAATATACCTTTACCAGTCAAAGAACTTGGAGTTTTCTCTATCGCTCATCAATTTGATGTCAGAGATGACTACACTTATATCATCATCAGAGACAAAAAAAATGGTACAGAGCAAGTATTCCAGTTAGGTGTGAACAAAGGTAAAGTCAAGCTTCACGCAATTGGAGAACATAAATTGACTCTGCAACCAGGAGAAGACAACAAAATTATCATTGATAATGAAGCTATTTCCGGCACAATTACCATCGAAATTTACCCAGATGGGCAAAAGCTAGCTAGTGTTATTTTTGACAATGGGACTGAATTTGTCTTTCTCTCTGATAACCGCTTGCATATTGAGTATGCTTCTCTCGTTAACTCTATAAAGCGTGAGAGGCTTCCAGACGCAGAATCTCTTTTTCGGAGTGATAACTTTATTTCTTTAGCATCTTTAGAAAAGGTTACATTTACGAGAGATTTAGGAATCAGTCAGTTAAAGTTTGACTGGAAACCAGAGATAAGAGAGAACCAAGAACCATTAGTAATTGAACTTCCGAAGCAAGGTAAATCAACTATATCTAATATAGAAGAATTAAAAAATGCGATTACAACTCTCGCGCCAAAGGTTCAATTCATTATTGACAATTCTAATCCAAAGCTTTGGTTTTTTTTAGTAATTGAGTTGATAGGTATTTCTCTTGTAATTGGCTTTGGGATAAAGAAGAAAAAAGGATGCTTTGAAGTATTACTATATTTATTAGGTACTACTTCATTCGTTATTTATACTTTAGTAACATTAACCTCAGATCCTAGCTATCTGGGGTTTTAATCTAGAAACTTTCAAAAAGGCAATTTGTCAGTGGCGATCGCCGCTTTGCTTCTTCACCCATAGTATCCAATGTTACTCACGCCGCGAAACCCAGCCAGAAAAAGACCACCTAATAAATCTGTGGTACAAAGAATTGTTCATTTCGAGGTGGTCTGACGTAGCTATCGTCAGACTTGCGGGGAGACAGTTCTAGGGGTTCTGGGGTCATATCCACATAGGGAATCTTGCTAAGGATGTGGTAAACACAATTGAGACGAGCGCGTTTTTTGTCGTCTGCTTCCACCGTGAACCAGGGTGCTTCGGGAATATTGGTGTGAGCAAACATGACATCCTTAGCTTTAGAGTATTCCACCCAGCGATCGCGCGATTCGAGATCCATCGGACTGAGTTTCCATCGCCGCGCGGGATCGGTAGTTCTCGATTGAAAGCGTCGTTCTTGCTCATCATCACTGACAGAAAACCAATACTTCAGCAGAATGATGCCTTCACGCACCAACATCCGTTCAAATTCTGGACAATCTTGCATGAAATGTTGGTACTGTTCTTCTGTGCAGAAGCCCATTACAGATTCTACCCCAGCACGGTTATACCAGCTGCGATCAAACAAAACAATTTCACCCGCAGCTGGCAGATGGGCTACATAGCGTTGGAAGTACCATTGGGTCTTTTCGCGATCGCTAGGCGTACCTAAAGCGACGATACGACACCCACGGGGATTTAACGGTTCTGCAATCCGTTTAATCGTACCCCCCTTACCGGCCGCATCGCGTCCTTCAAAAATAATGACGATCCGCGCACCTGTAAACTTTACCCAATATTGCATTTTCACCAGTTCTAATTGCAGCTTGGCTATTTCTTTTTCGTAGAGCCGACTGGATATTTTAGAACTGCCTTCACCTTCAGTTGTGTGTTTTTTGAGCTTCCACTCTTTGATGTTTTTCGCGCTCTTTTTCTTGGCTTTGAGGGTTGTGTGCTGGGATTCCATAGCCTTTTTAACCAGATTTACATTATCTTGCTTAGTGTTTGTCAAGAACCCACAGTTAATTAATGCAGATTTATCAGTTATTAACTAAAAGCCGATCGCGAATTATTTTTAATTGTTCTTCATTATTAATTGGACACCTTGGAGTCGGTAATTCAGTATTAGGCCAATCTGGTAAACTGTTGCATGGGCAAAAAGCCGCAGGCATACCCACGTTACGCATAGCTATTGGCATAGTACAACGACCGCAATCTGAGATTTCCCATACTGGCGTTAGTAATTGGGCAATAGTCTCATCAGTTCCATCCAAATAACAATTACTTGCCGATGAGAGAATCTTTTGCCAACATTCTTCAAACTCTTTGCTATAGCGATCGCCTTGGAATATAGGTTGAGGTAGCAAGCTTGTTCCCTCATTCCCGACCACTACTTTTTTTCCCAACTGAAACCAGTAGGAAAGATATTTTTTGACTTCTTCTTTAGTTGCCATACCACAATTTTACAGTCGGTATGAGGAAAATTTTGATACTGACTGTTTAATTTTCTATTAAGAATCAGCCTAAAATTTTACTAACGAATAATAATATACCTCTCTTAAAATTTCTTAAATTATCCTTCATGATTCATAATGTATAGATTTTGGCAATGGTGTACCAAGTATGCTCAGATTTAAAACATGACCACCAGTAACCAAATAGACAGCTTCGCAAATTAAACCTAACTGACGCACCAAAGTACCCAGGCGATCGCGAAAAGTTCGTCCCAAAGGATATGCTGGTACAACGCCCCAACCCGTTTCTTCCGCCACAAACACCATATCCGCAGCAACTAACTGCACTGTTTCTAAGAATTCTGCTAAAGTATTTTCCCAACTCTGATCATCATCCTCTAGCAGATTAGCTACCCAAGTCCCCAAAGAATCGACTAAAACACAAGTATTGGGTTTAGCATCAGCCAGAGTTGCAGATAGTGACACAGGAACTTCCAGCGTCACCCAATCTTGAGGACGGCGGTTTTGGTGTAATTGAATGCGTTTGTGCCATTCTGCATCATCAAGGTTAACAGTAGCAGTCGCCACATAAATTACCTGTTTACCTGATTCTATCGCCAAATTTTCTGCCCATTCACTTTTACCAGACCGAGCAGGGCCGGTGATTAATATGACTTTACCCAAAGCTGTTTCCTCAATAGGGATTTAGGGGAAGAAACAAGAAGAAACGACTAGAAGTCGCGGCTATAAAAACATTCGCGTAACTTCCCTATTGTTAAGTCCGCGCAGGTGGACTTAACAATAAGCTTAAGCCCCTTTCTTGACCTATTACCTGTCCCCTATTCCCTACCCTAACAGTTTTCGTAAGTTATCAAATTGTCTGGTCATTTCTGTAATTAATTGAACGAAATCAATACCGTTATTAATATCGGTTGGGCTGTTAGCCAAACTATTCATTAGTGTGTCTAGATAATACTCGAATGTAAACTCAGTTTTAGGACTCAGAGACGTTTGATTATTGGTCATTCCAGCAGTGGTATTTGAGCTATCAGTGACAGTGTTAATGTCTGGTAAAGATTTGATGCTAAAACTAGAAGCTTGAGGCAATGAGCTAGTGGTGGAGAAATCTCTAAAAAACTCATCGAGAAAAGGACTAAAGTCAAAATTAGAGTCTGATGTTGGTGTATTATTGCTAGTGGTATTATTACCTGCTGTGCTAGTAATAATTTCTCTAACTTGGCTTTCTGAGAGAGTCGGGTTAGCACTGAGCATGAGGGCGACTACCCCGGCCACATAAGGTGATGCCATTGATGTGCCACTATAACTGGCGTACTCATTGCCTGGAACAGTCGAATAAATACTCTGTCCTGGGGCGGTGACATAGGCAAGTTGATTGCTACCAGCGCGGTTAGAGAAGTCTGTTAGATTACCCTCTTTATTGACAGCCCCGACAGCAATTCCTGACTTGTCGGCATAGCGGGCGGGATAGCCTGGAACAGAACCGCCTTCATTACCGGAGGCCATGACGACAATTACGCCTTTACTGCTGGCGTATTCAATGGCTGATTTGAGGCTCTGGCTAGAAAAATCACCGCCTAGACTGAGATTAATGATATTTGCACCATTATCTACAGCGTAGTAGATGCCATTAGCGATCGCACTATAAGAACCAGTTCCAGAACTATTCAAAACTTTCACAGGCATAATTTTGGCATTGTAAGCAACACCAGTGACGCCATAGCCATTGTTCTCACCTGCGATAATGCCAGAAACATGAGTACCGTGTCCGTTATCGTCTAAGGTGTTGTTGTTTTTGCCATTAAAGTTCCAGCCATGAACATCATCTATATAGCCATTGCCATCATCATCTATGCCATTACCAGGAATTTCTTTAGTATTAGTCCAAATATTATTTTTTAAATCGTTGTGATTGTAGTCCACACCAGTATCTATGACTGCAACTACAACGCCATTACCTGTATATCCATTTTCCCACACCGCAGGGGCTTTGATCATATCTAATCCCCAATTATTACCCCCAAGCTTAGGCGCATCATTATAGGGATTCTGTCCAGCAGCTTGCGATACTGATTTTGAGGCATCGATTAAACCATAGCCATTATTAGAATTATATTGACTAGTAGCAGTAGCATCTGTTTCTAGGGTAGAGCTACTACGACCATTCAGTTGAGAGCTATAGTAATTTTGAGTATTAAAAGTATCGGATGAGGAGAAATAAGTAACATCTTGCCCGTCAAAAGAATTTGATTTGCGACTGATATCATGATTGGGCATAGGTAGTTTCTCCTCAAATAACATAACTGTTTTTTGGCAGCATTAATTGTTAAAACCTGGAATGTCAGATTTTAAGGAATAAATTTGCCCTCCTAGCCCATAATTACTATGAAACCAATAAGTAAAATGACGTTGGTTTTACAAAATTCTATTCAACAATTTTTAATGATTTATTGAGTATTTGTTTTAAATGGTGCAACAGATAATTACTTGTGTGCGATCGTTGATGATTGCTGATCAATAGCGATGTCTCCGACGGGATAAGCCTACACCCTCAGCACACCATCATTCCACCTCAAAACAAGAACCGAGGCAAAA